>NZ_MUOA01000085.1:0-36964 GCF_002001065.1 Pseudomonas sp. A25(2017)
CTACGTCGAGCACATGCAAACCAAGCACCCGGACAAGCCGATGATGGACTACGAGGCGTTCTTTCGTGAACGCCAGGAGGCCCGTTACGGCGGCAAGGGTGGGCCCAAGTGCTGTTGAGTTGAGCTAGCCTCAAACACCATGTGGGAGCGGGCTTGCTCGCGAAGGCGGAGTGTCAGTTAACGATGATGTCGACTGATCCAACGCCTTCGCGAGCAAGCTCGCTCCCACAGTTGTTTTTGGGGTGGCCTCAGGATTTGCGTACACCTCAGGTCCCTTGTGGGGGATCAAGGTCTATCGCTGGCAATGAGCTTTTCGTCCGCCTCTGCATCCGCCCGCTTTTTCAGGTAGCGCCGCATGGCGATGGCCGGGGCGTCGCTGGCTACGGAGATTTCGTAGCTGTCTTCATCGGCCCCCTGGATCATGGCTTCCAGCGCACCAAGCCCCTCGACGTCTTCGTTGAAGGCGGCGAACAGTTGTTCATGCATGAACTCGCCAATGGCTTTGTCGTCCAGGGCGAAGTCTCGGCCGTGGACGATGAAGTAATGCAGTGCCCCCTGGGTTTGCGGGGTCAGGATGTGGGCGGTGCGAATGTGGAACTCGGGGCGATTGTCCAGTGCCAGCGCCGAGTCGTAGAAGGTCACGCTGACTTGGTGCAGCGCCGGAGAGAGAAACTCCGAGGTGGCGATGCGCGCCGCCGTATTGACCCCGTCAAGCCCCGTGGTTTTGCCCCATACCGGTGACAGGGTGGTGGGGACCACGTTGCGCATCAACTTGTAGTGCCCTTCCTTGAGGTCGAGCTCGTACGGGGCACTGGCATAGTCCGGCGTGCCGATGGTGCTGGCATGCAGGAAGGACAGGTGCGTAAGGTCCATGAGGTTTTCGTGCATGCTGACGTAGTTGCCCGGGTGATGGAAATAACCGGAGGAACATTCCCAATCGGGCATTTCGATCCAGTCCAGCCGAGGTGGCTGGCGGGTGCCGAGCAGTGCCGGATCGCCCAGCCAGATCCACAGTAATGGCCCTTGCTCGAACAGCGGATACTCACGCACACCGATGCCTCGCGGGCAGTTGTGCTGTGACGGGACGTTGATCAGTTCGCCCTGGGTGTCATACCGAAAACCGTGATAACCGCAGACCAACACATCGCCTTCAAGATGACCTCGGGACAGCGGATAGGAACGATGGGCGCAGCGATCTTCCAGGGCAACCGCCTGTCCGGATTCGCTGCGGTACAGCACCACCCGCTTGCCCAACAAGGTGCGCGACAGCAATTGGCGTGTCACTTCGCTGCCGAAGGCCGCCGCATACCATTCGTTGAAGATGAACGGCGTATCACGGTGGGCCAGCACCGCCATGGCTTTGCGTGCGTTGGCGATGACGTTGGGTGGGGGCAGGCTCATGGGGGTTCCTTGTCGTCAGGATTTAATAAGCGCCAGCCTATCCACCCACAGCGGCGCTGGCCGTCCTACCAAGAGAGGACAGGCTCCCTCGTGACGATCCGTACTGTCCTCCCTCCATAGGACAGACGCCTGACTCGGTTAGGTTTTCACTGGGCACCATCAAGCCGGCATGTTCGCCGTCCTATGGTTCGAACCGGAGAAGCCATGAACCCCACCGCCAGCCTCGCGCCACCCCGTCTCGCGCACCCCGATAAGCTGTTTATCGATGGTCAATGGCTCGATACCCGGCGAGGAGGGCGGATCGACGTGATCTCGGCGCATTCTGAGCAGGTCATTGCCCGCGTTGCCGAGGCGACCGAGGAGGACGTCGACCTGGCTGTCCTCGCCGCTCGCCGGGCTTTCGATTCCGGCCCCTGGCCACGGCTCAGTCCGGCCGAGCGAGCCGAATACTTGCGCCGGTTGTCGGCCGCACTGGCACCGCGACTGCCAGAGCTGGCCCAGGCCTGGACCGAACAAATCGGTGCCTTGGCATCTGTTTCGCCATTCGTGGTCGGGGCCGGGCATTACTGGTTCGACTACTACGCCCAGTTGGCCGGGCAGTTCGAATTCGAAGCATCACATCCCCCCATGGACGGTCGTGGACGGGCGCTGGTGGTGCGCGAGGCCGTTGGCGTGGTTGCGGCCATCGCACCGTGGAACAACCCGTTCGGGATCATGGCTGGCAAACTGGCTCCGGCGTTGCTGGCCGGCTGTACGGTGATCATGAAACCGGCCCCGGAAACGCCCATCGAGGCCTATATCATCGCCGAGGCGGCCGAGCAGATCGGCTTGCCGGCCGGTGTACTCAACCTGGTCACCACCCACCGCGAAGCGGCTGATCACCTGGTGTGCAATCCGGGCGTGGACAAGGTCAGTTTCACCGGTTCGGTCGCGGCCGGCCAACGCATCGGCTCGGTCTGCGGCGGGCGTATTGCCCGCTACACCCTGGAGCTGGGTGGCAAGTCCGCCGCCATCGTGCTGGACGATTACGACTTGGGCCAGGCGGCGAAGGTCCTGGCTTCGACCATTTCGATGTCCTGTGGCCAGGTTTGCGCGACCCTGAGCCGGGTGATCGTTTCTCGGCATCGCCAGGATGAACTGCTGCAAGCGTTGCAGGCGGAAATGCAGGCGATCCGGGTTGGCGACCCCTTCGATCCAAGCGTGCAGATGGGCCCCCTTGCCATGGCGCGCCAGCGTTCACGGGTTGAGGAGTACATCGCCATCGGCCAGGCCGAGGGTGCCCGATTGATCAGCGGTGGCAGCCGTCCTGCGGACCTGCCGCGTGGTTATTACATTGAACCGACGTTGTTCGGCGGCGTGGACCGCAACATGCGTATCGCCCAGGAGGAAATCTTCGGGCCGGTGCTCAGCGTCCTGCCCTGCGATGACGAAGAGGATGCCATCCGGATTGCCAATGACTCGCCGTTCGGTCTCTACGGCGCGGTGTTCACCGATGACGCCGAGCGCGCCTATCGGGTGGCTCGCGGGGTGCGCACCGGCACCGTCAGTCAGAATGCCTTTCGCTTTGATCCTTCGCTGCCGTTTGGTGGCTTCAAGCTGTCCGGCGTCGGACGCGAAGGTGGGGTTCATGGGCTGGCCGGCTACACCGAACTCAAATCGATTCTGTTGCTGTAGACCCTCCGGTCGGACCGTCCCCAGGCCCGACTTCCCATCCCGATGGAGACACCCATGAGCTTGAACGGTACAACAACAAAAAAGGTCAACCCGTTGCCCGGAGGTTTTGGCGCCCGCGTTGAGTTTGACACGCGCACGCCCCCAGACTTGAGCGAGGCGCAGGCGATTGCCCAAGCGTTTCACGCCCACCAAGTGCTGATTTTCGAGGGCGCCGACCTGACGCTTGCGCAACTGGCTGCCTTCGTCCGTGCCTTCGGTACCCAGGACGACGGCAGTGGCCGACTGGCCAGCGACAGCAATGAATACGCGGGTATCCGTGTGGTCGAGAATGTGGAGAAAGGCAAGTTCGGCCCACGCAGCAACAGTGAGCTGGATTGGCATTCAGACCGCTTCTTCGATCCGGTGGTGGCCGGGCTGCTCAATTCCGTGGTGGTGCCGAAGGAAGGGGGGGACACCAGTTTCTGCGACCTTTACCGGGCGCTCGAAGAACTGCCGGTTGCTCTGCGCCAGGCCATTGAAGGTCGGCGGATCAAACAGGATGTGGTGTTCGACGCCCAAGGCAAACCCGGCATGCGACCGGGCGGTGTGAAACTCGACGACGTGATGAGCTCGCCAGGTGTCGAGACCGATATGGTCCAGTTTCATCGTTTTACCCGCAAGCCGTTCCTGTTCCTGGGCAATCGCCTCAACGCCTATGTACCGGACCTGCCACTGGAGGAAAGCGAAGCCTTGCTCGACGCGCTCTTTGCCCATGTCGATCAGCCGCAGTTCCATTACCGCCACCATTGGGCCGCCCATGAACTGATTCTCTACGACAACCGCTGCTGCATGCATCGGCGCGAAGCCTTTGATGAAAATGCCGAGCGCAAGCTGTATGCGTCGGTGGTGGACCGGTCGGATATCCTCTAATCCTGAAGCAACACCTATCCCTGTGGGAGCGGGATGGACAGAGAATCGAGGCGCACTGCCAATTCCTTGTGGGAGCGAGCTTGCTCGCGATAGCGCCAGGTCAGTCGACATCAATATTGACTGATACACCGCCATCGCGAGCAAGCTCGCTCCCACAGGTTTTGTGTCCTCTGCCAGATAATAATTGCCTGCCCAGGCTACCGCACCGCCACATTGCGCTTGCGCAATACCGTGGCAAACAGTTCTCGTCGGGATGACACGCCAAGCTTTTCGTAAGCTCGGGTGCGGTAGGTAATGACGGTGGTGGGCCGGATCTTCAGGTCTTCGGCGATCCGTTCGGTGGTGGCGCCGTCGAGAATCCGCTGCACCACTTCGCGTTCGCGCACGGTCAGTTGCGGGCAGATATCGCTCAGCTCATCAGTCACCGCGCCGCGGAAGCTCGACTCGCCGTCGGTATCGAAGGCGTAATGGCGGGCGATGCAACTGGCGAACAACGGTGCCATGCCCAGCAGGTCGTGGATTTCCGTTTCGCTGTAGTGCCCCGCGGAACGATCGCGATAGAAGTTGACCGCCAGGGACTGGGACTTGGCCACGCGCACCAGGATCGCCAGGCGGTCGATGATGTCGACATTCTCATAACACTGCGCGCGATAGTCCGGGCACTCGATGTCTTCCAGACGCTGGTGGTGCACGATCACCGGTGGCGCCTCGAAGCTTGCCGGGTAGCGGGCGATCACCCGCAGCAGATCATCCTGGCGAAAAAACGAATGGGAGTAGGCCGACGCGGCATTGAACACATGCCAGGCGCTGCGCACGCTGGCGCCGGAGAGCAGGCGCGGGTTGCGGTCACCCTCGAAGCTGAGCATCGAGCAGTGATGGGCCGCGATGCGGGTGCGAACCAGGTCGAGCGCCGCACTGGCAATGGACGTCTGTTGGGTCGAACCGATCGCCCCGATCAGACGCGACAGGGCGGTGATGTTCAGTTCGAGACGGGTGGAGTCAGGTGAGACGGTCCAGTGCTGCATGTGATCTCCTTGGTGGCGGCAAGGCGCCCGGGAGTATTGTTATTAGACTTAACTAAATATACCCGCCTATCGCCGCTTTGCCAGCCGCCAATCAGGATCACGATGCCCGAGGGGGGCCTTTTGATCGGTTTCTGACGAGCGGCTTGGCGTTGTCGGCGGCAATCGACGCGATTGTTCAATTCAGGCGTGGCCAACCGTAAGTCATGACCAATTGTTGGGCGCAGGCCGTGGATGGGTGGGGACAGGCCGTGGCATTCAATGCCGGCGGCGATGCAGGCCAGAACGCCAGGACGGCAGTGGTCAGTGCGGCGATGAAGGCGAATGTCACGACGGTTTTTATTGTTTTCATGGTCATGTCCTGTTCCAGGTGGAGGGTGGTATTGCCTAATGGGCCTGCCAGTGGCTGCGCATCAGCAGTACGCCGACGGCACACAGCAGGGCGGGGATGCCAAGCAGCGCCAGGATGCTGGCCGGCGCCAGGCCTTGTCCGATGATCCAGGCCCCGGCCAGCGGCGCACTGATCGAACCGCAACTGCCGACCACGCCGGCCCAGCTCATGCCGGTGGCCTTGATCGCCGCTGGGTAGTAACTGGTGCACAAAGCGTTGAGCGACAACTGGGCGCCGGTGATGCCGCCACCGATCATCAACAGCAGGACGATCCAGCCGCTGCCCGAAGGCACCAGCGCGAAAAGCGCCAGGCACAGGGCCGCTGTCAGGAACGCGACAAACAGCGCCGGCAGGGTCTTGCCCCGGTCGAGCAGCAAACCCAGAGCAATACCGCCGATGACGCCGCCGGCCTGGATCAGTACGGCAGCCCTTAGCGCCGCCGCGGGTAGCCAGCCCGCCGATTGCAGCAGCGTCGGCAGCCAACTGATCAAGAGATAGAGACTGAACAGGTTGAGGATCAGCAAACCCCAGAGCACCAGGGTCCGACTTCGATAAGCCGGGGCCAGCAACGCGGCCACGGACACTCGGACGACCCTGAGCGGTGCCGGAATGACCAGTTCGACCTGGCGCAGATCAATGTCCGGCGCAATGCGGGCGAGGATGGCTGCCACACGTGGATCGCCGGGATATCGGGCATTGAGGAACTTCAAGGATTCCGGCGCCCAGCGCCACAGCAGCACGGCCACCAGCACCGGTGTGACGCCGGCCAGCACAAAGATGCCGCGCCAGCTCCAGGCCTCGATCACCGGCGGTGCGATGAAGCCGGCACTGAAGGCGCCGACGCCCATGGCGGCGTTGATCAAAACCAGCACGATGCCGCGCTGGCGCAACGGTATGTACTCCGCGGCCCACGTGTTGCAGATCGGAATCGAAACCCCCAGGCCAAGTCCGGTCAGCAGCCGCCAGAACACAAACTGTTCAGGTGAACTGGACAGTGCGGTGCCGGCGGTACTCAGCCCCACTGCAACCAACGCGCTGATCAGTGCAGGGCGCCTGCCAAAACGATCGCCCAGTGGGGCAAGCAACGCGGCGCCCACTGTCAGCCCAATCAGCGAGGCGGACAACGCCATCCCGAAGCGGGTGGCAGGCAACCCCCATTCTGCCGAGATGGACGGCACGCTCAGCGCCATGACCTGGATGCCGAAGCCATCGATGAACATGGTCGCACCACAGAGGATGACCAGCAGGATCTGCAAGGCCGTCATTGGACGCGTGTCGAGCAAATGCTCGATGTTCAACGCCGGGTGCAGGGTCTGATTCGTCATGTCGATTTCCAGTCAGGGGCGGCGGGCTGTCAGCAGGCAACCTGTGAGCGGGACGGTTCGCGTTCGTCGAGGCGCGCAGCAGTCTCGGCAGGGAGTGGCGGGAGGCCGAGGATCATGTCGGCGGCCTTTTCCGCAATCATGATTGTCGGGGCATTGGTGTTGCCGCTGATGATGTCCGGCATCACCGAGGCATCCACTACCCGCAGGCCTTGCAGGCCATGGACCTTGAGCTGGGCGTCGACCACCGCCTGCTCGCCGGTGCCCATGGCGCAGGTGCAGGCCGGGTGCATGCCGGTTTGCAAGGTCGCCTGGATATAGGCATCGAGTTCGGCATCGGTTTGCACCTGCAGACCAGGCGCCAGTTCTGCACTGACCAGGCTGGCCACCGGTTCGGTGGCGAAGAACCGCCGCAGGAACTTGAGCATCTCGCGGGCGGTGCGTCGGTCCTCTTCGTGCAGGCCGATGCCGAGGCGGATCTTCGGCGCAGCCAGCGGGTCTGCCGAACGCAGGGTGACTGCGCCGCTGCCGTGGGGGCGCAGGCTCAGCACGGCGGCGGTGATTTGATGGCCTGCACCTTGACGCCAACCTGGGAACCAGGGGCGTGCGAGCATCGACACGTGGCTGATCTGCACCTGGAAATCCGGCCATTGCAGTTCCGGTCGGGAGCGAATGAACGCCTGGACCGAGAGGGGATTGGCGGCCAGCGGCCCGTTGCCGCTGACGGCCCAGCGCAGGGCGGACCACACCAGGCGATCGAGGCGCAGCACCTGATCGAAGGTGTCGGTATCCCTGGCCTGGTAGATTGCCCCGACCAAGGGGTGGTCCTGCAGGTTCTTGCCCACGCCCGGCAGTGCATGACGGACTTCGATGCCATGGGCCTGCAATTCTTCCGTCGGCCCGATACCGGACAACATCAGCAATTGCGGCGAGTTGAAAGCCCCGGCGCTGAGGATGACTTCGCGGCTGGCTCGCGCGGTGTGCAACGTCTGGCCAAGCAAATACTCCACGCCCACGGCACGGTCGCCTTCGAGCACGACTCGCGTGGTGTGCGCGTGGGAAATCACCGTCAGGTTAGGGCGGGCGTTGGCGACGTCCAGGAACGCCGCGGCGGTGCTGTCCCGGCGCCCGGCCCGGATGGTGAAGTCAGGCAGGCCGAAGCCTTCGGCCTGTGCACCGTGGAAGTCTTCAAGGCTGGCGTAACCCAGGTTGGCTGCGGCCTCCAGCATGAGCGGCGTGATACGCGGATGGGCCGGCTGGCGCGAGACAGACAGCGGTCCGGTGCCGCCGTGAAAGGGCGTGGTGCCACGCCAGTTGGTTTCCGAGCGCTTGAAGTAAGGCAATACATCAGCGTAGCCCCAGCCTTCAAGGCCTTGGGCTTTCCAGCGGTCGTAATCCCCGGCGTTGCCACGGCTATAGAGCATGCCGTTGATCGACGACGTGCCGCCAAGCAGCTTGCCGCGTGGTTGGGGCATGGCGCGATTGAGGGTCTGGGGTTCCGGTTCGCTGGCGTAGCCCCAGCCCAGGGACGCCATGTTGGAGGCAGGCATCCAGGCCACCGGCATGGCGACCATCGGGTGGCGGTCGCTGCCGCCGGCCTCGAGCAACAGCACCCGGTTTGCGGCGTCGGCCGAGAGTCGGTTGGCCAATACGCAGCCGGCAGAACCGGCACCGACAATGATGAAATCGAACTCTGCCATCTTCAAACCCTTACTGGAAATGAACGCCTGCCGCCTGAAAACCCTTCAGGTCCTGGAGTAATGCACGTGACCGCCTTCGATGATCGACGGCACCGGCAAGCCCTGGGCACGCAACGCCGCTGGCCAGTCGTGCAGGTGGCTGCCGGCGTCGAGCTTGGCGACGATGTTGCCGACCTCGTCCTGAATCAACATGGCGCCATAGATGATGAACAGCACATCGGTTTCGCCGCTGTTGTGATCGGCGACCTTCAGGGTGTGGCTGGAGCCTGGCGGCTCGAACAGGTAGGAACCGGCCCGGCTGGGGGGCGTGTCGGCATGTTCCAGGTAGCTCCACTCACCGCTCAAGGTGAAGGCGTGTACCGCGCCGGTATGGTGGTGCGGTGGCAACTGCACGCCGGGGGCGAAGCGGATGCGTACGGCGAACATCGCGCCTTCGACGTCGGCGCTCAGCAGCTTTAGGCGCACGCCTGGGGCGCCGAAGTCTTCGGCGAACGGCAATTCGTCGGTGGCGATGTGCAGGGACGAGATCACGAAGGGCTGGGCGTGTAGGTCGAAGGGCGTTGGGTCGGGGTGGTTCATCACAGGGTCCTCATTCTTGTTGTATGCGCCTGCGGCGGCTGGCGGTTCAGGTCTTGGACGTCACGCGGGTGACGGCCTGGCCAGTGATTGGGTGCTGGTAATGAAAGGGCACGAAGGTGCGGCCCAGCTCCGAGTCGGGTTCGGCTGAGGGTTGCTGCGGGGGCAGGCTGGCGCTGGCCGGGGTGCTGGCGAAGCTCAGGCTGTCGCATGGATGGGTGGTATAGAACGTTGGCACCCACCAGAGTCGGGCGATTTTCCAGGTGCCGGCTTCCTTGACGTAGGTGTTTTCGTAAACCCCTTCGGCCCAGAAGAGGCTGCGGCTGCCCGGCGGCGGGTTGCCTTGGATCAGTGCGCGCCAGCGGCCCTGGGCCTGTTTGCCGTCGTCGCCGAGGGTCACCACGCCTTGCAGTTGCATGTGATTGATGAACTCGTCGCGTAGCAAGCCGCTGCGACCCTGGCCCAGCACGTCGAGCAGAAACTGCTCGATGTTGTGCTTGCCCAGGTAGCGACCCCGCTGACCGATCTCCATGACGGCTTCTGAGTCGCTGAACAGTTCGGCCATCTCCGTCCACAGACGGTTGTCGATGTAGTAACCGTACATGCGTTGCAGGCGCTTGATCTGCTCGATGTCTTCGAGCCCGACAAGGCGCGTTTCCAGCTGTTCGATGCGTTGCAGCAAGTGTTCCTGGGATGACATGTGCGGCTCCTTCGGTTTGCCGTTCCAGCGGGTTGCCTGGACAGGCTTCTTATTCTTGAGGGGCGTTGGATGAATACTAACGAGCGCTGCCGGGCACTAATGTCCTATGCGAAGAGGACGTTTGACATGCAGCTTTCCTGAGTGCTGTCATGGGTTGGGGGAGCACCTGCTGACCCGGCGCCGGCTTGAGTAGAAAACTGGCGAGGGCCGGCAGCAGCACCAGCGCCCCGAGCATGTTCCAGAGGAACATGAAGGCCAGCAGGATGCCCATGTCGGCCTGGAACTTGATCGGTGAGAACACCCAGGTGGCGACGCCGATGGCCAGCGTCGCGCCGGTCAGCAGCACAACCCGACCGGTGAACAGCAGCGAGCGGTAATAGGCGAGGGACAGCGACTCACCGCTGCGCAGGTGCAACAGCAGGATGCTCAGGACATACAGGGCGTAGTCGATGCCAATGCCCACGCCCAGGGCAATCACTGGCAACGTGGCTACCTTTACGCCGATGTCCAGCCAGACCATCAGGGCCTCTGCCAGCACGGAGGTCAACATCAGCGGCAGAATCGCGCACGCTACCGCGCGCCAGGAACGGAACACCAAAAAGCACAGTACGATCACTGCGCCATACACCCACAGCAGCATTTCCCGGTTGGCCTTCTGCACCACGCTATTGGTGGCGGCCTCGATGCCTGCGCTACCGGCGGCCATCTGAAAGCGTTCATCACCCTGATCGTTTGCCGCTGCAAAAGCCTGGATCTCGGCGACCAGCGCCTGCAAGGTCTCGGCCTTGTGGTCACGCAGGAAAATCCTCAGCATCGACAGGTCGCAGTTCTGGTTGACCAGGCTCTGGGGCACGTACTTGACCAGGTTGTTGATGACCGCCTGGTTGGGCAGCAGGCTGATCCATTTCGGGTTGCCTTCGGTGAGCTGGCTGGTCATGACCTTGATGAACGCGGCAAACGAGTCGGTAGCGACCACCCCGGGCTGCTGGCGCAGTCGCCATTCGAGGCGGTCGATGCGTTCGAGCAGCGCGTAATTCATGCACTGTTGTGGCGCGGAGGTGACCATGACGATGAACACGTCGCTGCTGCTGCCATAGTTGGACGTGATGTAGGCGTTGTCCTGGTTATAGCGCGAGTCGGTGCGCAGTTCCGGCGCGCCGGGGTCAAGGTCGCCGATCTTCAAGTGCAGGCTGACCATGAACCCACCCACGCCCAGGGCCATGGCGACGAGCAGCGTGGGGGCGGCCACCTTGCGCCGGGTAAACAGGTCGAGCCAACGCCACAGCGCCGGGCGGACTTTTTCCTCCAGTTGCGCTTGCTCGCTGCGCAGGCTGCGGGCTGCGGCGTGGCGCCCGACGCCGATATAGCTGAGCAGGATCGGCAGCAGGATCAGGTTGGTGAAGATCAGGAACGCCACGCCCAGGCTGGCGGTGAGCGACAACTGGCGGATGACCTCGATCTTGATCAGGAGCAGCACAGCGAAGCCAACGGCATCGCAGGCCAACGCCATGAGCCCGGCCATAAACAGGCGGCGGAAGGTGTAGCGTGCCGCGATCAGGCGATGGGTGCCACGGCCGATGTCCTGCAGGATGCCATTCATCTTCTGCGCGCCGTGGCTCATGCCAATGGCAAACACCAGAAAAGGCACCAGAACGGTGTAGGGGTCCAGTTCATAACCGAGCAGCGGCAGGCTGCCGAGCAACCAGATCACCGCGATCAATGAGCAGAACAGCACCAGCACGGTACTGCGCAGGCAGCGGGTGTAGGCGAACACCACCAGGCCGGCGATCAGGATGGCCACGGCGAAGAACACCAGGACCTGGGTGAGTCCTTCGATCAGATCACCGACCACTTTGGCAAAGCCGACAATGTGCAGGCGAATATGCTCGCTCTGGTACTTGGCGCGGATATCCTCCAGCCTGGCGCCGAACGCCCCGTAGTTCAGCTGCTCACCGGTTTCGGTGTCGATATCCAGCAGGGGCACCAGCAGCATGCTCGAGTTGAAATTGCCAGCAACGATGCTGCCAATTTCCCCCGAGCGCTCGATGTTCAGGCGCAGTTGTTCCAGACTCTCGGCCGAGCCATCGTAGTGGGAGTCGATGACCTGGCCCTCGTCCAGCCCTGATTCGGTGATGCCATGCCAGCGCATGGTCGGCGTCCACAGTGATTTCATATAGGGCCGGTTGACCCCAGCGAGCAGATACACCTCGTCGCTGATCTTCTGCAGGGTTTGCAGGTAGTCCTTGTCGAGAATGCTGCCCCGGGTGTTTTCCACCACGACGCGGACCACATTACCCTGGCCGGCGAGGCTGTCCTGATGGGCCTGGAAGTTGATGACGAACGGGTGATCCTGGGGAATCATCCGCTGGAAACTGGCATTGAGCGTCAACTGCGGCAACTGGGCGACAAAGAATCCGGTCAACAGCAGGCAGGCCAGCATCAGCCAGGGGCGATGGTTGAACAGCAGGCGTTCCAGCAACGAGCCCGAGCGCGTGTCGAACTGGCTCAGGTCCGCGATCACGGGTGCCTCTTCGTGGGTGGTTTTCATGGTTTGGATTCCTGGACGACCAACGTGGGGCCAGCGAGTTTTTCCCTTGGCAGGATCACGATGCCAGCCAGGCTGGTGAGCACCAGGCTGCCGTCAGTGGCTTCGGCGACAGCGGTCAGCGGTGCGCCCCAGCCGAAGGGTATGGCCTTGAAACTGCGGCCCTGGTCCCGGCTGGTATATACCCGACCGCCTTGATCGAGCAGCACGATGCTGCCATCGCTCAGTTGCAGGCCCGCGTTGAAGCTGGCCTTGGCGCCTTCGATGGTGACGGGGTGCCATTGCTGCCCGCCGTCGTCGGAACGAAACACGTTGGCCCGCAGGCCGAATAACAGGAGTCGGTTGTTTGCCAACGGCAGCAAGCCGAAGTAGCTGCCCTCGTAGGGCGAGGCCAGGCGCTTGAAGGACCCGCCGCCGGGGTCGGTCGCCAGCAGCAGGCCTTGTTCCCCGGCGATGAACCGTCTCGGCCCCAGGGCTTGCAAGGCGTAGAGGTGCAGGCCGTCGGGGTTATCGATTTGATCGTAGAAGGCTTGCCAAGTCTTTCCGCCATCCCTGCTGTGCAACGCCAGGTTGAAAGCGCCGACCACGCTGATGCGATTCGGACCGTTGAACAGCAGGGCCAGGAGGGGTTTGTCCGGGCCGTCGTCTACCAGGCGCTGTGCGGCATACAGATAGTCTTCACGGGCGTCTTCTTCGAGCGCGGCGGCCTTCTTTTTGGCCCGGGCCAGTGTCAGTGCAGCGGCCTGGACACCATCGAGCCGCTTGCGCCAGCTTTCGCCGCCATCCTCGCTGGACAGCACCACGCCCTGATGCCCGGTGGCCCAGCCGTGGTGTTCGTCAACGAAAGCCACGGTGGTCAGGTTGACATCCACCGGGACCGCCGCCTGATGCCAGGCCTGGCCGTTATCGTCGGACCAAATGACCAGCCCATGTTCACCTACCGCTACCAGGCGTTGACCGGCACGCGCGATGCCGTTGAGCAAGGCACGCTGGGGTTGGGCCACGCTGGGCGCCGGGCGATTGAATGGTTCTGTCGATGTCGCCGCCGAGGCGACCTGGGCGGCGCCCCAGTTCAGCAACACCGCGAGCAGCAAGCATCTGGCCAGTAAATGACATCGGCTCAAGCCAAGGACACTGCACCACCTGTTAACGAACACCGGAGCGTTCCAGCGATTGTGGGGTAAACATGCTGTTAGGTAGCTCATCGAACTTCACCGCCCCCTTGTCATTGATCAGGTTGAGTGCCGCGTAGTCCCTGGCCTGAAGATTGTAGACAAAGGTGCTGGCGTTGTAGGCCACCGGTATCTGCGGGTAGACGAACATTGTCAGGTTGTGGGTCTTCCATAGCTGGCCCTTAGCGTCCCACTGGTCAGTGACCAGTACTTGCCAGGTGTCTTCATCCAGATAGAAACGGCGCTTGGGTACCACGTGTCGGGCGCCGGAACGCAATGTGGCGTCTACCACCCAGACCCGGTGCAGCTCCCAGCGCAGCAGGTCGGGGTTGGCGAATTTCTCCCCCACGACATCCTCGGATTTGGCGTAGGCCAAGTCGTTGTTGTTATAGGGCACGTACAATTCCTGCTTGCCCACCAGCTTCCAGTCGTAACGGTCGATGGCGCCGTTGAAACCGTTGGCATCGTCGAAGTTGATTACTCCGGAGGTGAAGTTGTTCGGCACGTCGTATTGCACGTTCGGGGCTTTGCGCAGGCGCCTTTGACCGGTCAGGTAGCTCCAGGCGTTGGTGGCCTGGTGGACGTTATCGGCGGGTCCGTGGATCAACAGCTTTTCACCGGCGGAGTAAGCCGGGGCGGTGCTGGTGATGATCACGGCCCCCAGCAACTTGCCGTCCCAGGGATCCTTGCGACCCGGTGCATAAGCCCAAGGGAAGGAATTCTGCAGGGTGTTGCCGGCGGTCATCGCACGCTTGCCGGAGGACGAGACAAACCAGGTATAGGCGTCGAGGGTATTGTCGGCCCCCCGCCAGTTCCATTGGTTGTTGAGGATCGCTTGCTGGCCGTTTTGCGGAATCGGGAAGGGTGTGCCGCCGTGGAATTTACTGAAGTCCAGGATGTAGTCCAGCACTTCCATGCCCGTGGCATTCTGGCGGGTCCGGTCATAAATGTATTGCGGTGCCCGGGCCGTGCGATGAGTCGGGTAGACGTCCATGCGGTAGCCGGGGTAGTTCTTGAGCATGTACAGCGAGCCTTCCGAGAGCTTGCCGGCGTATTGCGCGGCATTCGCGACGGTGAGGCTCAGCTTGGGTTTTTCGTCGCTGAACAACTTCCCTGGCAGGCGCGGATCGCTGGCTGGCAGGGGCTTGTCCAGCCCGCCGTCCCAGGCCGGGATGCTGCCATCGGCGTTGGCGGCATGCTCGGCGCCCAGGGGCGTCAGGTTCTTGCCCAGTTGGGCTGCCTGCTCTTCGGCTACGGCGGCAAAGGCAGGCACGTGAAGCAAGGACGCGATACACAGCGCCAGCGAGGTGATTTTCTTGTTGAAAGGCATGACCAATCTCCGGATCAGAACGAATACGCGACGTTCAGCAGGACGAAGTCCCGGTCGTGGTAAGGGTTGTTTTTCTCGTCACCCAGGTAGTGGGTGTAGTTGATGCCGCCGCGCAGGTTGCCGGCATACTTGAAGTTCAGGCTTGCGCCGATATCGCCGCCGTGGGCCGCACCGGTGACGTTGAAGCCGGGGTCCACTGCCGAACGTCCGGTAAAGTTGTAGCCCAGGGTCACGGGGGAACTCAGGTCGATGCTCGGCAAGGCCTGGTACCAGGTCGGTTCGAACTGGACCCGGAAACCGGCGGCGGTGCGAGCGGTGTCCTTGTCCCGGGCCTCGTCGTTCTTGGTGACCTTGTACAAATGGTTGGCGCCCAGTTCGCCGACCACCTGGGCGTTGTCGTACCAGTCCATCCGCGGCAGGACCCAGATGGTCGAGATCTGCGCATGGAGGGTCTGGCCAACGGCATAGACGTCGTCGGATTGGTCGCCAATGACCGACAGCGGGCCGCTGACCAATGGCATGTTGTTGCGAAAGGACACCTCGCCGGCGACGTTGGCATCGCCGATCTTGCTCGAAAGGCTCAGGCCGTATATCTCGATGTCCTTGGGGTACTTGAAGTAGTACTCATCCGGTACGAATGTTGGCTGCAGATGGACGATGACCTGGGGTGTCTTGGCGGTGTAGCGCAAGTAGTACATCCCATAGTCCATGTCGTTTTCATAGTCGCGATACTTCAGCGCCACGCCCCACTGGCCGCGGGTGTCCGACGGTTCGTCGTGATCACCACGGGGCAGGCGAAAACCAGGGGCCAACAGCAGATTTTCACCACCCTTGAAGCCTGCATCGAAAATGCTCCAGTACGTGCCCGGAGCCGGCACCCGGGTCTCGCGGTATTCCAGTTGGTAGTAGCTTTCGAACGAGAGGTTATCGGTCAACTCCAGCGCCATGGATAGCTGGTTGACCGGCATGAACACTTCCTTGGCCAGGGTGCTGGGCACCGACAGCGCCTTGTAGGCGTCATTGGGGGCCTGGCCGGTGGCGATGCCGTTGGTGGCCAGGAACAGGCTTTCGCCCCACAGCAGGGTGTGCCGGCCCAGGCGCCAGGAGAGGTTGTGGCCTGCGACGTCGAAGCTGCTGTGGACGAAGGCATCCAACAATTCGATATTGCGGCCGGCCTGCACCTTGGCATCGTTGGTGAAATCATGGTTGCTCACCGAGGTCTGGTTATAGGTCGCCTCGGAGATGCTGTTATGGTCGCGGTCGTAGACATTGTCGTACCAACCCGCGGCACTGATGCGCAGCCCGCTGTTGGCCGCATCCTTTAGCGTGAGGTCGAACTCCGTGAGGATGTCCACGCGGTTGGTGATCAGCTCATTACGCTCGAACGCTGCGGTACCGTCGTTGGCGTTAAGGTTGTTCAGGTTGCGCGAGGAAGGTTTCTCGGTGCGCATCCCGACCTGGTACTTGAGGGTGTTGTCCCAGCGGATCTGGTAGTTGTCGTTGTTGACCAGTTCGGCGGCTTGCAGCAGCGGCATCGCCCCGCCACAGACCATCAGGGCGAGCAATCGGGGAGCACGGGGCTGACGGTGAGCGGGGACGCTTGTTGTTATTTTCATGTTTGTCTCCTCTGGCTGCGTGCCTTATGTTTTTTGTTGGCCGCGGCGTTGGGCAAGGCAGGTTGGCTTGTTCGCCGAGTACAGTGTTTCCCAATCGGCATTGCCGGCGCTGTCGTATGAAAGACCGACAGCGCTTTGCCTTACGTCCTTTTTGCAGAGGACAGCCAACCTGACGGCAATACCCTATGGTTGGGCCAGAACAGGACGACACGACCACGTTGATGTCGCCAAAGGAGATTCAGATGAGCGCTGCCGTACCCCTGACTGTTGAAGACCGTTTCGCCATCAAGGATTTGCTGGTGCGCTTCGCCTGGGCACTGGACACGGCCGATGCCGATGCCCTGGTGGGGTGCTTTACGCCTGACGGGGTGATGATCGAGGAGGTGTTCGAGGGCGACCCCGGCGTGTGGGAAGGGGCGGCGGGCCTGCGTCGCCTGGTGGCCTACTACGCGGCGATCCCGAGCTTTGCAGGGCGCCAGCACTATGCGGCCAACACCCTGGTGGAGGGCGGCGATGGCCAGGCCCGGGCCAAGTCCTTCGCCCTAGTGACCGAGTCGCTTAGCGAGGCACCGCATAACGTGCGTTTCTGCGGTTATTACGACGATGAACTGGTGTTCCAGGGCGGCCAGTGGTTGTTCGCCCGGCGTGTCCTGCGTGTTTGGGATGGCGAGGTGCTCAAGCGTTTTCCCGGCTACGAGTCCGCTACGTCCCGTCGCCGTCCCCCGGCGATGAGCCTGGTGCCGGACACCGGGCCGAAGCATCCGCCGCGCTCCGGCCACAAGGATTGAGGAATTTGCCATGCCCCTCTTGAACGGCTTGAGCGCCGCCGACCGTATCGACATTGAAGACCTTTATTCACGCTACGCCTGGGCCCTGGATACCGGGGACGTGGAGGGCTTTGCCGATACCTTCGTGCCGCAGAGTCTGGTCGAGGTCTGCACTTACACGCGTATTCCCAATCGCTACGAGGGCCGCCAGGGTGCCATCGACCTGGCCGAGAGCCTGCGGGTCTGGGATCGTTTTCCCGGGTGCCAGCATTACACGGGTCAGTTGCAGTTGGTGGGCGACGGCCTTGGGCGCTGCGAGGCGCGCTCCTACACGTTCATGACCGATTGCCGTGGCGAGGCGCCTTATCAGATTCGTTTCGTGGGTCGTACCCGTGATCGACTGGTCAGGTGCGCCGGTATCTGGTTGTACGAAGAACGCCTGATCCAGCTTTGGGAAGGCGATGTGTCATCGGGCTTTCCCGCCCCCGGATTCTGAGCCGCAAGCGTGAAATCGCGGCCATTGGTTGTCTTCAGTAAACAAGGAAAACAATAAGATGAAGATTCTCGTCACCGGTGCCTCCGGCCAATTCGGCCGGCGCGCCGCCGAACGGCTGCTTGAAATTCTTGAACCGGGTGAGCTGGTGCTGGTCAGTCGCCGGCCCGAAAGTCTGGCGGACTTTGCCCGACGCGGCGTGGAGGTGCGCGCGGGGGATTTCGACCAGCCGCACAGCCTCGACAGCGCCTTTGCCGGCATCGATCGGCTGCTGCTGATCAGCACCGACAGCGTCGGTGCCAAGCGCCGTCGACAACATGGCAATGCCATTGCTGCACTCAAGCGTACGGGTGTCGGGCACGTTGTCTACACCTCGTTTATCGGCGCGAGCGTCGACAACCCAGCCATCAGCGCGTCGGAGCACGGTGCGACCGAGGCACTGCTGCGGGCGACCGGCATTCCCTGCACCTTTCTGCGTGATAGCCAGTACAGCGAAGCCATCGCCCAGTTCGTGGCGCCGGATGCCTTGCTCACTGGCCGCTGGATGACCGCCACCGGAGAGGGACAGATCGGCCTGGTGTCGCGAGAAGATTGTGTTGCCTGCGCGGTGGCGGTGCTGACTGGCAGCGGCCACGAAAACAAGGTCTACAACCTGACCGGACCGGAGCTGTTGAGCTATCGCCAGTGTGCGCAATTGACCGCCGAGTACGGTGGCGGGCCCGTGGAGTACATCCCCTGCAGTGAAGAACAGAAGTATGCTTTTTTCGATGCGCTGGGCGTGCCCCGCAAGATTGAGGGGGATGGGCCGATCGCCGGGCCGATTCCGTGGCCCAGTGAAGAAATGGTCAGTTTTGAACGGGCGTTGCGCGAGGGCTATTTCGCGGTGTTGAGTGACGACGTGAAGACCCTGATCGGCCGGCCACCGATTTCATTACGGCAGATATTCGAACAGTACTCGGCGACGATCCAGGCTGCGGTGGCGGCCCAGTCCGCTGCGCGGTGAACCGATGACTGCCTGTGGCGGGAGTGGGCCAAGTGCTGTTGAATTGAAATAAACCCACCATGTGGGAGATGTGCATACGCCACAGATCCCTTGTGGGAGCGAGCCTGCTCGCGATAGCGGAGTGTCAGTTAACGATGATGTCGACTGACCCAACGCCATCGCGAGCAAGCTCGCTCCCACATTGTTTTAGAGGGGATCTCAGGAATCGTGCGAGCGTTTCATCACTCCGCCAACAACACCGCCGCATCGAAGCCCACCCGCAGGTTGCCCCAATGACGGCCGCCGAAGAAGAACGGTACGTCGATCTCGGTCATGATTTCCCCGGTATCGCGCAGGTAGGTCTGCAGCAGGAAGCGCTGGACGTTGCCTGCCGCGCGCAGGCCGATCGGGTCGTTGAAGATTCGCTTGTTGCGGCACACCGGCAAATCCACCGCCCGGTCGCCGGTCGGCGGCTTCGAGACCCAGCTGTTGTTCACCGGGCAATAGCCCTTGCTGTCGACAATGAACGAAACCTTGCCACCCGGGGTGCTGCGGGTGAGTTTGTCGCATTCCTCCTGGCAGACCTGGGCAAAGCGTTCGGTATAGCTGGCCATGTACTGCTTGGGGTCGGTGCCGGGAATCAACTGGTAATTCTGGTCGAACAGGTTCAGGCCTTCGCCTTGCAGCGCCTCCAAACGAACCTGGAGCGTGTCGCGGCATTCACTGGCGCGGGTGATGGCGGCATCCAGCTTGCCGTGGCCGAGCACGAACCGGCCCAACAGCGCCTGGACCTTTTCGGCCACGCCGGACAGGTCGCGGGTGGCCGTCGCCGAATGCTGCATGCGCTGGTCGATCAACTGACTGTCGGCGTGGATCTGGGTGACCCGGTCGTTGATCCCGGTGTTGCTGTCGGCGAACTGCTGGATATGGGTCGCGATGTCCGCCAGCTTGCCGTTGGTGGATTCGAAATCGCCGATCATGCTTTCAAAATGGCCGGAGGCGCGCTCCACCACTTTCTGGGTTTCCCGGGCGCTGTGGCTGATCTGGGTGGTCTGCTCGTGGGTGGAGCTGACTTCATCGAGCATGGCGTCGATGTTGCGTGAGATGTCATCGGTGGCCCGGCTGACGTTTTGTGCCAGGGTTCGCACTTCATCGGCCACCACCGCGAAGCCACGGCCGCTTTCGCCAGCCCGGGCGGCTTCGATGGCGGCATTGAGGGCCAGCAGGTTGGTCTGGGCGGAGATCTGCTGGATCAACCCGACGATTGACTTGATGCTTGACGAACGCTGGTTCAGGGCGCTCACCAGGGTGGCAAACTCACTGAGGCTGCTGGAGATTTCGCTGATGTTGCCGGTCACTTCCAGCAGCTCGGCGTAGGAGTCGCGGGCCATGCTCAGGTTCTGGGCGGTGGTGCTGGAGATGCCCTGGGTCTGGCGCGAGACTTCTTCGATGCGGCCCACGGCGGTGTTGCTCTGGTCCATCACTTCCTTGGCGAAGCGCGCCTGGTGCGTGGCACTGTCGCTGGAGTCGCTGATGTTCTTCAGCGAGCGGGCCGATTCGACGGCGATGTGCACGGTCAGCGCCTGGACGTTGCTGATGATCTCCCGCTGCTTGGCCAGGAAACGGTTGCAAGTGCCGGCCAGCACGCGAATCTCGTCGTGAGTCACCAGTGGCAGGTCCTTGGACAGGTCGCCTTCGCCGTTGGCGATCTCTTCCAGGGCCTTGGTCATGACGGTGACGGGGCGCACGATGAGGTGGCGGAAATACCAGACCATGAAGCTGATCATGCCCAACGTCAGAAACGCGCCGAAGAGCAGGGCATGGGTGAGGCTGTCGAGCCGGCCTTCGATCTGCCCCAGCAATGCGCCGTCCAACTGCGCGTTGCGCAACTGCAGCAGGATCTCGGCGCGGGCACTGAGGGCCACCCAGTACAACAAGCCACTGACCAGCACCAACAGGAAAAGGCTCGACAGCTTTTTGGTGAGGGTATCGAAAAACTGCATCTCGATAGACTCGTACAAGGCCTTTAACGTCTGCATGCCGCTGCTCCTGGGCAAAAAAATCTCTCAATGGAATACATTCGACCGCGAGCGCCAAAGCTTTAGGGGCGGATAGGGCTATTTGATATCACTGTTCGCGAAATCTGTGGGAGCGAGCTTGCTCGCGATAGCGGTGGGTCTGTTGCATTGATGTTGGATGTACCGTCGCTATCGCGAGCAAGCTCGCTCCCACAGGGGTTCGGGGGGGATCATCATTTGATACAAAAGATTTACTGGGAATCATTCTCAAAGTATATTTGCTCTCATTAACGTCCCTTCTATGAGTGCGCGTCTTGAAACGTTCCACCTCCCTCGCTAATCGCAACGTCTTTATCAAGTGTGTGTTACCAACGCTGTCCTGCTGTTTCATAGCGAGCCCATTGTGGGCGCAGGACGCTCTCGAACTGCCGGCCACGGACATCCAGGGCAGTCGTGTCACTCAGGACGAGGGCTATACGACGTCGCAAGCCAGCACGGCGAGCAAGAGCGATGTACCGATCAAGGAAGAGGCGCAATCGATCAACGTGGTGACCCAGCAGACCCTGGCCGACTATCAGGTGCGCTCGCTGAGCGACGCGATGAAGTTCGTCAGCGGCGTCAGCCAGGGCAACACCCTGGGCGGCTCGCGGGACTCGCTGGTCAAGCGCGGGTTTGGCACCAACGACGACGGCTCGATCCTGCGCGACGGCGTGCGTTCGAACCTGGGGCACAACTTCAGCGCCACCACCGAACGGGTCGAAGTGCTCAAGGGCCCGGCCTCGATGCTGTACGGCGCGCTGGAGCCCGGCGGCCTGGTCAACGTCATCAGCAAGAAACCGCAATACACCCAAAGCACCACGTTGAGCGGCTCGGCCTACAGCGAAGGCGGCGGCACCATGGCCCTGGACACCACCGGGCCGTTGGGCGATACCGGCCTGGCTTATCGCCTGATCGCCGAGCGCGGGCATGAGGATTACTGGCGCAACTATGGGGTCAACGAGAGCACGTTGGTGGCGCCGTCGGTGGCTTGGACGGGGGAGCGGGCTTCGTTGAACCTGAGTTATGAATACAACGAATATTCCAGTCCGTTTGATCGGGGGACGGTGTTCAGGAATGGGCATCCGGCGGACATCGACTACGACAAGCGCCTGGATGAGCCTTGGGCCAAGAGCGTCGGTATTCGCGAAACGGCGACGGCACGGTTTGAATATGAGCTGAGCGAGGCATGGAAAACCCGGGTGACCTACGGGTGGAACAATGATCGGTACAGTCTTTCGATTGCGCAGCCCGATGATTTGACGGGAAATGAGTTGAGCAGAAAATCCAACGGTGCTCGATACGATGACGAGACACGTTATGCCAGTTGGGATTTCATGGGTAAGCAGGAGCTGTTCGGTCAGCGCCATGATCTGCTGGTTGGTATCGATAATCAGGTGTCAGATCAGTTTCGTGGCAAGACTTACCGTGGGGACGCAGAAGGAGGGTTCGACATCACCGCACCGGTTTATGGCGGCCTGGCTGAACCCAGTAAGCTGAATGCCAAACAAAGCAACTTGAGCAACAAACTGACTTCCAGTTCGGTGTACCTGAAGGACAACTGGCACCTCGATGATCGCTGGATCCTGGTCTTCGGTGGTCGTTACCAGCATTACGATCAATTCACCACTCAAGGGGTCGTCCAGGGGACGCCGGTTCGCGACGACAATGGCGACGCCTTCGTTCCGTTCCTGGGACTGGTCTATAAAGCCACCGAGACCCTGTCGCTGTACGGCAACTACAGCCGGTCGTTCAAGCCTAATGATGTGGTCGATAAGGATAGTCGTACCTTCCAACCAGAGGAGGGCCGCAGCTATGAGGTCGGCGCCAAGTACGATCCGCTGCCGGGATTGAACATCAACCTCGCTTTGTTCGACATCGTCAAAAAGAACGTAGTCACCACCGTTGACGAAGTCTCGGAAGCCGCCGGCAAAGTCGGCTCCCAAGGCCTGGAACTCGACATCACTGGTCGTCTGGCCGAGCGTTGGGACTTGATCGGCACCTATGCCTACACCCATACAGAAATACTTGATGATCCCAAGGACGAAGGCCATCGCCTCGCCGATGCGCCAAAGCACACCGCCAGCCTATACCTGAGCCACCATCTGAACGTGCCAGCCGAATTCGGTGCCTGGCACGCCGGTGCAGGTGCGCGGTACGTCGGCGAACGCGCCGCCAACAAGGCCAACGACTTCTGGCTCAGCAGCTACACCGTGGCCGACGCCTTCCTGCGCTGGGAGTCTCCGGTACTGGGGCACAAAACCTCGTTGCAGTTGAACGTCGACAACCTGTTCGACAAGCAGTACTACCCGTCCTCCACGGGCAGCGAGTTGCAGGTAAGCGTCGGTGAGCCGCGTACCGCACGGCTGAGCGCCAGTGTGACGTTCTGATCCATCCAGAAGGCAAAATGCCCGGATCTTGAAGTCCGGGCATTTTTTTGGGCGTCACTTTTACATTCAAACCGCTATCGCGAGCAGGCTCGCTCCCACAATGTCCGATGATGTTCAGCTATTTGTTGTCGCACCAGAAACTGAACTCATCCATCCTGAAGTCCGACACGTCAGCTATCGTTAGGCTAAGGCCTGCGTTTTAGCGGTGGGTATAAATTTCCCCTTTTCAGGGCATTCGACGCTGGCTCCCCGCCTGGCTGCACCGATTCGACTCGTTCATGGCATCGACGCCGGAAATGGCAATAAACGTTTCAGTCTCCAAACAGATTTTCGTCGCAAAATCGAAAATAAATTTCGCTTTTTTGTCGTTATGCGACAGTTTTTCCAGCATTGTCTCGATGCACCGCACTTAGGCACAGCCCTTGCTACGACTCCAGGACGAAAGAACCAGCGAGGGGTATTCGATAAGTAGATAAACAGGGGGGGCGCACGTCATCCGGACGCAAAGGCCTGATCAGAGACCCATTGCCTAACGAGGTACTCAGAGAACCAGGGCTCATAAAGAAGGCAAGGCCGTACTGAGTGGAATGACGACGTAATAAGAAATGCCGTGTGCGACACGGCTGGGAGTTGGCTATGCCCCACGCTTTTTTTAATGAAATGTATGACGCCAAGGGTGACTGCCGCCCGCATTACCAAGCTTTCTCGCGCTGGCTGGCGGACACACCGCTTGAGCTGCTTGAGCAACGCCGCCGCGAAGCCGACCTGCTGTTCCACCGAGCCGGTATCACCTTCACCCTCTACGGGGACGAGCAGGGCACCGAGCGGTTGATTCCGTTCGACATCATCCCGCGCAGCATCAAGGCCAGCGAATGGCAGATGGTCGAGCGTGGCTGCATCCAGCGGGTCCAGGCCCTGAACATGTTCCTGGCCGACATCTACCATGGGCAACACATCCTCAAGGAAGGGATCATTCCTGCCGAGCAGGTGCTTGCCAACGAGGGTTATCAGATTGCGATGCAGGGCCTGGACCTGCACCGGGGCATTTACGCTCATATCGCCGGTGTCGATCTGGTTCGCGACGGTGACGGCAGCTATTACGTGCTGGAGGACAACCTGCGCACGCCCAGCGGCGTGAGCTACATGCTCGAAGACCGCAAGATGATGATGCGCCTGTTCCCCGAGCTCTTCGCCGCCCAGCGCGTGGCCCCCATCGATCATTACCCGAACCTGCTGCTCGACACCCTCAAGAGCTCAAGCCCCCTCGAGAACCCCACCGCCGTGGTGCTGACCCCGGGGCGCTTCAACAGTGCCTATTTCGAGCACGCGTTCCTGGCCCGTGAAATGGGCGTGGAGCTGGTGGAGGGCGCTGACCTGTTCGTGCGTGACGACCACGTGTACATGCGCACCACCGCCGGCCCACGGCAGGTGGACGTGATTTATCGTCGCCTTGACGATGCCTACCTCGACCCGTTGTCGTTCAACCCCGATTCGATGTTGGGCGTGCCCGGGCTGATCGCCGTGTACCGCGCGGGCAATGTGGTGCTGGCGAACGCGGTCGGCACCGGCGTGGCCGATGACAAGTCGATCTATCCCTACGTCGACGAGATGATTCGCTTCTACCTCACCGAAGAACCGATCCTGAAGAACGTGCCCACCTGGCAGTGTCGCAAGCCTCAGGACCTGTCCCATGTGCTGGCCAACCTGCCGGATCTGGTGGTCAAGGAAACCCAGGGCTCCGGCGGCTACGGCATGCTGGTCGGGCCAGCGGCCACTGCCGCGGAAATCGAGGATTTCCGCGCACGTCTCAAGGCCCGTCCCGAAGCCTATATCGCCCAGCCGACCTTGAGCCTGTCCACGTGTCCGACCTTTGTCGAGAGCGGCATCGCGCCGCGCCACATCGACCTGCGTCCGTTCGTGCTGTCGGGCAAGGAAACGCGCCTGGTGCCCGGCGGGCTGACCCGCGTGGCACTGCGCGAAGGCTCGCTGGTGGTGAACTCGTCCCAGGGCGGTGGCACCAAAGACACTTGGGTAGTGGAGGACTAAGACATGCTTTCAAGAACTGCTTCGGACCTCTATTGGATGTCCCGCTACCTGGAGCGCGCCGAGAACCTGGCGCGCATGCTCGAAGTCAGCTATTCGCTATCGCTGATGCCCCAGGCCGGACGCAGCGATGGCCACGCCGAGCTGGCGATGTCGCTGCTGGCGGCCGGTACGCTGGACGACTACAACGCCCGTTATGACGCGCTCAACACCGAGCGCATGCTGCATTTCTTCGCGCTGGATGAAACCAACCCCGGCAGTATCTATAGCTGCCTGCGGGCCGCGCGGACCAACGCCCATGCCGTGCGCGGGCGCATCACCGCCGACATGTGGGAGAACATCAACGCCACCTGGCTGGAAATGCGCAACATCGCCAGCAACGGCCTGGGGCGCTACGGTATCAGCCATTTCTGCGAGTGGGTCAAAGAGCGTTCGCACCTGTTCCGTGGCGCGACGTCGGGCACCATCATGCGCAACGATGCCTACTGCTTCATTCGCCTGGGCACCTTTATCGAACGGGCCGACAACACGCTGCGCCTGCTGGACGCCCGCTATGAAATGTTCGGCGAGGAATCGGAGGAGGTCAGCGACAACTCGGCCCGTGGTTATTACCAGTGGAGTGCCCTGTTGCGCGCGTTGTCTTCGTTCGAGGCATTCAACGAGATCTACCGCAATGCGCCGAACGCCGAGCAGGTTTCCGAGATGTTGCTGTTGCGCGCTGACGTCCCGCGCTCGCTGCATGCCTGCATCGAGGAGCTGGACCACATTCTCGCCAGCTTGCCGGGCAACAATGGCCGGCCAGCGCAACGCCTGGCCGCCGAGCTGAATGCGCGCCTGCGTTATTCGGGGATCGATGAGATCCTGGCGTCGGGCCTGCATCAATGGTTGACCGACTTGATTGGGCAGATCCGCCACTTGGGCCAGACCGTCCATGAGTCTTACCTGGAGGTCGTATGAAACTGTCCATCCGCCACGACACCACCTACAGCTACGCCGATGAAGTCTGCACCAGCATCCAGTTCCTGCGCCTGACGCCCCGGGACACTCAGCGCCAGCGCATCCTGGAATGGCACCTGGAACTGCCGCGACTGGTACGCAGCCAGCTTGATCCCTATGGCAACATCTTGCATGTGATGACCATGGACGAGCCCCACGGTGCCTTGGTACTGACAGCTTATGGCGAGGTGGAAATCCATCAGTCCATCGCGATGGAACCGGACAACCAATCTCCGCTGCCTTTTTTGCGCAGCAGTCGCCTGACCCAGGCGGATGAAACCCTCAGCGCCTTCGCCGTCGAGCAATGTGCTGGCCGGCGCGATCGTTCGGCCTTGACCGATTTGATGAACGGTTTGGCGGCGCGGATGCCCTACAGCCCCGGCACGACGGCGGTCAACAGCACCGCCGCCGAGGCGTTTGCCGGTGGGACGGGAGTGTGCCAGGACCATACCCACGCGTTCCTGGCCTGCGCCCGCAGCCTGGGCATTCCTGCGCGCTATGTTTCCGGCTATCTGTGCACCGAAGATGAAAGCCACCTGGCGAGCCACGCCTGGGCTGAAGCCTGGCTGGATGATGGCTGGTACAGCTTCGACGTGACCAACCGCCTGACCCTTCCAGACCGCCACTTGAAACTGGCGGTCGGCCTGGATTACCTCGACGCCTGCCCGGTACGCGGCATGCGCCGGGGTGGCGGGGCGGAGCAGATGCAGGCGAGGGTGCAGGTGAGCTCGATGGTGCAGGTGCAGCACCAATAGAGGCAGGCTTTATCGCCAACACCCGCTCCCACATGGAATGGGTGGCGGACACAAGCCTTGTCTCCACCCGAGAACCCTGCGGGAGCCCCGGGCCACATGGCTTTGGGACCCCACCGAACTGCCTTTGTGGCGAGGGAGCTCGCTCCTGCTCGCGATGGCGGCAGCCCATCCGACATCGATGCAAACTGACCCACCGCTTTCGCGAGCAAGCCCGCTCCCACAGGGTATTGGTGGCGAACATGGAGTTGGTGAACACCCGAGAACTCTGTGGGAGCAAGGCTTGCCCGCGATGGCGGCAGCCCATCCAACATCGATGCAAGCTGACCCACCGCTTTCGCGAGCAAGCTCGCTCCCACAGGGTATTGGTGGCGAACATGGAGTTGGTGAACACCCGAGAACTCTGTGGGAGCAAGGCTTGCCCGCGATGGCGGCAGCCCATCCGACATCGATGCAAACTGACCCACCGCTTTCGCGAGCAGGCTCGCTCCCACAGGGTATTGGTGGCGAACATGGAGTTGGTGAACACCCGAGAACTCTGTGGGAGCAAGGCTTGCCCGCGATGGCGGCAGCCCATCCGACATCGATGCAAACTGACCCACCGCCTTCGCGAGCAAGCTCGCTCCCACAGGGTATTGGTGGCGAACATGGAGTTGGTGAACACCCGAGAACTCTGTGGGAGCAAGGCTTGCCCGCGATGGCGGCAGCCCATCCAACATCGATGCAAACTGACCCACCGCTTTCGCGAGCAGGCTCGCTCCCACATGAAATTTGGTGGCGGACACAAACCTTGTATCCACCCGAGAACCCCTGTGGGAGCGGGCTTGCCCGCGATGGCGGCAGCCCATCCAACATCGATGCAAACTGACCCACCGCCTTCGCGAGCAAGCCCGCTCCCACAAAACCTCACTCCCTCCATACCCTCCAAATGAAGCTTTCATGACAAAAGTTCGGTAGCACATCGCCATTCCCGTCATGCCTGTGTGACGTGTTCAAGGGGGCCTGCAAGGTCGTTTTGGAGCCGGGGCGCGAAGCCGGGAGTGAGGCGATGGGGACTATGGAACGTTATTCGAAAGTGGGCATGCAGGAGCTTGACCAGCGGCTGTCGAAGATCGTCGAGGCGGCGCGCAAGCAGCCGGTCTCGGTGTATCGCTACGGCGCGCCGTGGGTCTGGATCGTTTCCCAGGATGACTGGCAGGGCGCGCTCAAGGAAGTGTCCAGCTACATTCCGCAAGGCCATTCACTGGTCTTGCTGCGTCCGCAGATCGACGACCTGCTGGATGACCATCGCGATGTGCTGCAGGGCCTCAACGCCGGTGCCCAGATGCTGATCGCACCGCAAACCGCCATGCATATCCTCCTGCTGCAACTGCTCTATTCGGTGCCCAGCGAGCAGCAACTCTACGAACAACTCAACTACAACTTGCTGTTCCGCTGGTTCGTCGGCCTGGACCTGAATCAGAAGGTCTGGAGCTTCAACGTCCTGAGCAAAGACCTCGCCACACTGCTGGGCGACGCGCGGGCAGTGCGGCTCATCCAGAAAATCATCGGTGAAGTGTTCTGTGGCGCCTTGCTGCAAATGCCGGAGTTCTCCTTGAACTTCGCGCTGCTGCACACCTGGCTGGCCCGGCACGCCACGACATCGACCGCAAGCAATTGAGCCGTATTTTGAATTCAGGGGGTGGTGTGGAGCATTTCTTCAAATCGCGGCCGGCGCTGTGGGGCTGGTTGCTGCTGGCGGTCGGGGGACCGTCGGCATTTGCCGCTGAAGGAGGGCAGGAGGCCGAAGCGGCGCCGGCGCGCCTGGTGGACGTGAACGAGTATTTCGTGCGGGGCAACACCGTGCTCGATGCCCGGGCCATCGAGGAAGCGGTGTACCCGTTCCTCGGCCCGCAAAAGGCCTTGAGCGACATCGAAGGCGCCCGGGAGGCCTTGCAGAAGGCCTATCAGGCGCGCGGTTATCAATCGGTGTTCGTTGAGTTGCCGGAGCAGAAAGTCGAAGACGGCATCGTCTACCTGCAAGTCAGCGAGACCAAGATCGGCCGGGTGCGGGTGGTGGGGGCCAAGCATTATTCCCCCGTTGAAATCCGTGATGACGTGCCGGCGCTCAAGGAAGGCGAGGTGCCCGATTTCACCCAGGTCCAGACAGAGCTGGCGCAGTTGAACAAGACCCCGGGGCGCCAGGTCATGCCGCTGGTGCGCGAAGGCCAGCGCCCCGGGACCATGGACGTGGATTTGCAGGTCGAAGACCAGGACCCCTGGCAAGCCAGCCTGGGGTTGAACAACGACTACAGTGCCGACACCGAAAAGCTGCGCACGGTCGCGAGCCTGGGCTACAACAACCTTTGGCAACTGGGCCACAGCGTTTCGCTGACCTTCTTCACTGCGCCCCAGGACACCGAAAACGCCAAGGTCTGGTCGGGTTCCTACACCGCGCCGCTGAGCGAACGCTGGAGTGTGCAGTTCTCGGGCTACCAATCCGACAGCAACGTGGCGACGGTTGGCGGCAGCAACGTGTTGGGCAAAGGCCATTCCTACGGGGTGTCGGCGATCTACAGCCTGTCGTCCAGCGGGGCGTGGGCGAACAGCTTTTCGGTCGGGGTGGATTTCAAGGATTTCGAGGAGGAGCTCAACCTCGGTGGCGCCAGCGACAAGGCACCGCTCAAGTACGCGCCGTTCACTTTCGCCTACAACGGCTTTCGCTACACCGAAACCAGCCAGTTGGGCCTCGGCCTGAGCCTGGTAGCGGGTACCCGCGGCCTGCTGGGCTATGGCAGCTCCGACGAAGAATTCGACTACAAGCGCTACCGCGCCAGCCCCAGCTTCGCGGTGCTCAAGGGCGACGGTAATTACACCTTCACCTTCGCCAATGATTGGCAGACCGCCTCCAAGGCCGCCTTCCAACTCGCCTCCGGGCCACTGGTTTCCAACGAGCAATTCTCTGCCGGTGGCGCCACCTCGGTGCGTGGCTACCTGGCCGCCGAGCGCACCGGTGATGACGGCTACCTGCTGTCCCAGGAGCTGCGCACCCCGTCCCTGGCCAAGTTTCTCAGTAGCTACGTCCAGGAGTGGCGCTTCTATGCCTTCGCCGAAGGCGCGCAGTTGTACCTGCGCGACGAACTGCCCGATCAGGAAGCCGACTACAGCCTCGCCAGCGTAGGCCTCGGCACTCGCGCGAGCCTGAGCAAATGGTTATCCGGCAGCCTCGACTGGGGCTATCCGCTGCTCGAAGGGCCGAACACCTCGAAACAGGAATCGCGCCTGCACTTCAACCTGCAAGCGACGTTTTGAACCCAGGAGTCATGTCCATGCAACGCTTATTGTTATCCCTGTTTATCTGCCTGGGGCTGGTGCTTCCGGCGACCGCCAACGCCTGGTGGCAGGACGACTGGCACTACCGCAAACAGATTTCGGTGGACACCACGCCCCAGGGCGCTGCCATCGCCCAGGCCTTGGGACGCACCGCGCTGCTGGTGCGCCTGCACACCGGCAATTTCACCTTCGACGGCGTCAAGGACGATGGCTCGGACCTGCGTTTCGTCAGTGCCGACGACAAGACCGTGCTCAATCACCAGATCGAAAGCTTCGACCCGCTGATGGGCATGGCGCTGATCTGGGTCGATGTGCCGAGCGTGGAGGGCGGTCAGCGTCAGGACGTGTGGATGTATTACGGCAACCAGAAGGCGCCGGCCACGGGCAGCGGCCAGCTGACCTTCGACCCGGACTACACCGCGCTGTACCACTTTGACGGCGCCACTGGCGTACCGTCCCGGGATACCACGGCCTACGGCAACAATGCCCAGGGCGCAGCCGGTATCAGCATCGACGGCGTGATCGGGCGGGCCTTGCAGTTCAACGGCCAGCCGCTGCTGTTGCCCGCCAGCCCTTCGCTGCAGCACAGTGCCGGCGCGGCGTTCACCTTCAGTACCTGGCTGCGCCAGGACCAGGCCAGTGGCGAACAGATCATCCTGGCCCGTCGCGAAGCCGCCACCAGCCTGTTGATTGGCGTGAACCAGGGTGTGCCGTTCGTAGCGATCAATGATCAGCGTGCGGTCTCGACCCAGCCGCTGAATCCTGGCCAGTGGCAGCACCTGGCGTTGACCGCCTCGGGCGACCGGCTCGTGCTCTACGTCAATGGACGTGAAACCGCGAGCCTGGCGGTGGCGATGCCAGCGTTCAATTCGCCGATAGCCCTGGGGGCCGACGTTTCCGCAGGTGCCTTCGCGCCATTTGGCGGGGCCATGGACGAAGCGCGCCTGTCCAAGGTCGCCCGCCCGGCGCCGTTGCTGTTGGCCGACGCCAATGCCCAGGGCGCCGAGTCGAAACTGGTGGCCTACGGGGTCGATGAAGAGCAGTCCGGCTTCGGTTTCGGCAGCCTGGGCTTTCTGCTCAAGGCCGTGCCGATGGACGCTTGGGTGATCATCGGGGTACTGGTGCTGATGATGTTCCAGTCGTGGGTCATCATGATCCGCAAGAACCGCATGGTCAGCCGTCTCAGCGCGGCCAACGAAGCCTTCCGCGAACAGTTCGCCAGGATCGGCACGCGCCTGGAAATGTTCGCCGACGACCAGGACCTCGCCCAGCGCCTGCAACACTCGTCGCTGTGGCGCCTGTACCTGGTGGCCGTCAAGGAAATCCGCACCCGCCGCGAGCAGGGCGCCGACACTTCGTCGGTGTCGGCGGCCACCATCGAAGCGATCCGCTGTTCCATGGACGGCGTGCGCACCCGGGAAAACCAGCAGCTCAGCTCGAAGCTTTCGACCCTGTCCAACGCCATCGCCGGCGGTCCGTACATCGGCCTGCTCGGCACCGTGCTGGGGATCATGGTGGTGTTCCTCGGCACGGCCATGGCCGGTGACGTCAACATCAACGCCATTGCCCCGGGCATGGCCGCGGCCTTGCTCGCCACTGCCATGGGCCTGTTCGTCGCGATCCCTGCGCTGTTTGGCTACAACCGGCTGATCACCCGCAACAAGGAAGTCAGCGCCGACATGCGCGTCTTCGTCGATGAGTTCATCACACGCCTGGCGGAGATGCACGGCGAAGGTCAGTCCGGTGAAGCGGCGCATCGCCGTAATCATCACGTCCAATCGACCGTACCGGCCTGAGGGAGTCGCCATGGCTAGCGTAAACGCTTCACACGATGACGACGATGATGCCGCAGTCGACAGCATCAACATCACGCCGCTGGTGGATGTGCTCATGGTGGTGCTGGTGATGTTCATCCTCACGGCCACGGCCCAGGTGTCGGGTATCCAGATCAACCTGCCCAAGGCCAGTGCCTCGGTGTCGCTGTCCGAAGCCAAGACCAAGGCGATCTCGGTGAACGACGGCGGGCAGGTCTTCCTCGATGCCTATCCGGTGACCCTGGCCGAGTTGGAAGAGCGCCTGCGTATCGAAAAGGCCCAGAGCCCGGACTTCCCGGTGATCGTGCGCGGCGACGCGACGGTGCAGTACCAGAAAGTCATTGAAGTGCTGGATCTGTTGCGGCGCCTGGAACTGTCCCAGGTCGGTCTGGTGACCGGCAAACCGAGCCAGGGCTGACCATGACCGCCAGACTTCCCATCAACCCGCCCCCGGTGAAGAGCTCGCCGTTGCGCCTGCTCAAGTGGGCCGCCGGCCTATTGTTGGGCGCTGTGGCGGCCTGGCTGCTGTGGCAGTGGGCCAACGACATGAGTGGTGTGCGCCGCGAAGCACCCAAGGTGCCGACCATTATCCCGCTGCCACCGCCGCCACCACCGCCGCCGGAAAAACCCAAGGAGCCGGAACCCCAGGTCGAGGAGAAGGTGGTCGAGCCAGAACCGACCCCGGAGCCCGAAGAGGTCAAGCCCGAGGAAGAAGCGCCGCCGTCGCCGGTCGATGACCTGGCGAACCCGATGCAGATGGACGGCGACGCCCAGTCCGGCAACGACGCTTTCAACATCGGTGCCGGCAAGGGCGGCGGCATGGCCGGGGCAGGGGGCGGGCGCCTCGGCAATGGCACCTACAGCCAGTTCCTGGCGTTCACCTTCCAGCGTTTGCTGCGGGAAAACCCCGACCTGCGCAGCCTGGCGTTCTCGCTGCAGGCCGATGTCTGGCTCAGTGCCGTGGGCGAAATCACCCGTGTCGAGCTGGTCAAGTCCAGCGGTAACCCGCAAGTGGACGAGCAAGTGATGTCCGCCCTGCGTGCCGCGCCCCATTTGAGTGAACGGCCACCGGCCTCCCTGACTTTACCCGTGCGCCTGTCCTTGCAGGGACGGCGGCCGGGTTAACCGACTATTTGAAAATTTGCCAACAGGAGTTGTGTGCAGATGATTTCCAATGTGAATCGATTGTCGTGGGCGATCGGCCTGGTGGTCTTGAGCCTGGCTGGACACGCGGCGGCCGCCTCGGCGCCGTCGGAAAACGCCACGATCAATCTGATCCGCCTGCTGGTGCAGCAGGGCGTGTTGAAGCAAGACCAGGCCGATGGCTTGATCGCCCAGGCCGAACGGGAAGCCGTGCAGGCCCGCCAGGCGGCCACGGCGGTTGCCGCAGCGCCGGCCGGTGCGCCGGGGGACGTGCGGGTGCAATACGTGCCGAACATCGTGCGTGAGCAGATCCGCGACCAGGTCAAGGCAGAAGTCATGGCCACCGCCAAACAGGAAAACTGGGCCCAGCCCAATACCTTCCCGGACTGGGTCTCGCGCATCAGCTTTGACGGCGACATTCGCCTGCGGGATGAGTCGCGCTATTACTCGGGCACCAACAGCAACGAAATCGTCGACTTCGCCCGGCTCAATGACAAGGGGCCCTACGACGTCAACCCCAACAGCAGCTCCAGCCTGCCGCCGTTGCTCAACACCCGCGAAGACCGCGAGAACCTGTTCCGCCTGCGCGCCCGCCTGGGCATGAAGGCCGTGATTGCCCCGCAATGGACTGCCGGCATCCGCATCGGCACCGGCTCGGACAACAACCCGGTGTCCACCACCCAGACCCTCGGTGGTGGTTTTGGCAAGAAAGACATCTGGCTCGATCAGGGCTACCTGACCTGGAAACCCTCGGACGAATTGACCCTGACCGGCGGGCGTTTCGCCAACCCGTTTTTCTCCACCGACCTGTTGTATTCCGGTGACCTGAACTTCGACGGTGTGGCGGCGAACTTCAACCACAAGCTCAATAAGGATTGGGGTGTGTTCGGTACTGTTGGCGCGTTCCCGGTGGAGTACACCAACGACACCAGCACCAGCAATGGCAGCGACAAGGAGGAGAGCGACAACAAGTGGTTGTACGGTGCGCAACTGGGGGCCAACTGGGCCATCAACGACAGCAACCGGATCAAGGGGGCCATGGCCTATTACCGCTTCGACGACATCGAAGGCCAGCGCTCTTCGCCGTGCCAGCCTTGGGCCGGTGATCCAGGCTGCGACAGCGACGGTTCTCGCGTGGCGTTCATGCAAAAGGGCAACACCGTGTTCCTGCTGCGCGACATCACGCCCAACCCCCTCAACCCGTCCACCACGCCACAACCGCAATACGTCGGCCTGGCCTCGGAATTCAACCTGCTGGACCTGAATCTGGCCTGGGACACCGACCTGCCCGAAGACCTGAAACTGCGCAGCCAGGCCCACTACGTCCACAACCTGGGCTACGACGAAGGCGAGATGCGCAAGCGCTCGGCAGGGCAGTTCGCCAATAACCTGGATGAAAACGGCGAGGTGGAAAGCGGCGCCAACGCCTGGATGCTCCAGTTCACCCTCGGCAACTCGCTGGAGCTCAAGCGTGGAGGCGATTGGAACTTGTTCGCCGGCTACAAGTACATCCAGCCGGACGCCTTGCCGGACGGCTTCAACGATTCGTCATTCCACTTGGGCGGTACCAATGCCAAGGGTTATTTCCTGGGCGGCAACTATGGCCTGGCGAGCAACGTCTTCGCCACCGGTCGCTGGTTGAGTTCCGAAGCGGTGTACGGCGCGCCGTACGACATCGATGTCTTGCAGCTTGAAATCAACACGCGCTTCTAAGCGCAGGGAGGCCTCATGAAAAGGCGAGCCAAATACCCATGCCCGGCCGCGTTATTGGTGCTGGGCCTGTTACTCAGTGGCGTGGCTCACGGCGAAGGCCTGGAAGAGCGGCTGCGGGCGCAACTGCGCAGCACCACCGCCCAGTTGCAGGCCCTGCAAAGCGAGCAGGCCCAGGCCAGCGCCGCTCGTCAGGCTGCCGAGAGCCAGGCCAAGGAAGCCCAGGCGCAGATCAAGCAATTGACCGCACAACTGACCAAGGCCCGGGCCCAGGCCGAACAACTGGCCGGGCATCAGCAAAGCCTGCAAAGCCAGGCCCAGGCCCAGGTGGCGGCGAGCAACGAGCAGATCGGCAAGTTCAAGAAAGCCTATGAAGAACTGCTGGTCCTGGCCCGCGGCAAAGAGGCCGAGCGCGCTCGCCTGGAGGCGCAATTGACCGAGCGTGACACACAAGTGCAGCAATGTTCGGTCAAGAATCAGCAAATGTACGAAGTCGCCAAGACGCTGCTGCATGCCTACGAAACCATTGATGTGACCGACATCATGAAGATCCGCCAGCCGTTCGCGGCCAAGGCCCGGGTGCGTTTCGAAGAGCTGGCCCAGGGGTTTGGCGACGATCTCTACAAGAACCGTTTCGATGCACCCCAGGCCTCGATCACTCACTGAATTAGCGCAAGGAAGAACTGACCATGACCTCAATGATTGAATACGTCTGTGCAAAATCCCTGACCGAGTTGTTGCAGGCCGCTGGCTATCGGGTCAACGAGACGGAGCAGAACGGCATCGTGCAATTGCTCAGCGCCAGCCAGGGCATCGGCTATGCGGTGCGCTTCGGCAATCCTGCGCCAACACCGGGCGACTACCTGGACTTCACCTTCAGTTGTGCTTTGCGGGTACAGGGCGAGTTGCCGGCCGGGTTGGCGCAATTGTGGAACGCCTCGCGACGCTTTGCCCGGTTGTCGGTGCAAGGCGAGTTCCTGGTGATGGAAATGGACGTGGTGGTGGCAGGCGTGAGCACCGATCATTTGCGCAGCAACCTGGAGCTGTGGGATCGCTTGTTGCAGGAGTTCATTGTCTACCTGCGTGAATACAGCCAGAACGCGGCGCGGATGCAAACCCAGGCCGAGCCCGTCGAGGCCGAGTTGGAAGAGGCCAGTGCATCGTGAAAAAGCCGACCTTCGTCATCAGCGCCGCGGCGTTGGGCCTGCTCGCCGTGGCGCTGGTGCTTGGCCTGCGCCCGGGGAGCGGTCCGGTCGCCGCGGTGCAGACCGTCAACGTGGTTGCGACCGATTCGCCGAGCCTGGCGCGGTTGGGCAACCAGCAAGTCAGCCCCGATGAACTCAAGGCGTTGCTTGCCGCACTGGCCCCCGAGGTTCGCCAGCAAATGCGTGGCAATCGAGCTGCGCTGGAAGGCTGGATACGGGCCCGCCTGGCGGAAAAAGCCGTGTTGGAGCAGGCCGATGCCCAGGGTTGGCGGCAGCGGCCGGAGGTCGAGCGCCAGACGCGAGCGGCGGCTGAGCAGATTGTGTTTCGCGACTACTTGCAGTCGGTCAGCCAGGTGCCGGCCGGGTATCCCAGTGAAGAAGAGCTGAAGCAGGCTTACGACGCCGGGAAAGCCAACTGGACGGCGCCGGCATTGTACCGCGTCAGCCAGATTTTCCTGGCCGCCACCGAACCGCAAACGGTGGACGCGGTGCGCCGGCAAGCGTTGGAACTGAGTAAAAAGGCCCAGGCGTCGCCCGCCGAATTTGCCGCCCTGGCCATCCGCTTTTCCCAGGACCGTGTCAGCGCCGAGCGCGGTGGCGACAGTGGTTTCCAGCCGTTGCAGCAACTGGTCCCACCGGTGCGAGAGGCGGTGGCGCGCTTGAAGGTCGGGGCGGTGTCGGAGCCGGTGCAGAGCTCGGCGGGGTTCCATGTCATCAAGCTCACCGAACAACAGCCGGCCCGGGAAGCGACCCTGGATGACGTGCGCGAACGCCTGACCCAGGCCCTGCGCGCCCAGCGCCAGGAACAGATCGCCAAGGCCTACCTGGACGGCATGCTCGACACCGCCACGTTGAGCATCGATGGCGCGCAGTTGAGCAAGGTGCTGGAGGAGGGGCTCTAGCGAGGTTCACACCTTGTGGCGAGGGAGCTTGCTCCCGCTGGGC
>NZ_MUOA01000080.1:0-35743 GCF_002001065.1 Pseudomonas sp. A25(2017)
CCAAATGACTGACACCCCCCTGTCCCCCGCCGAGTTCGAAGCCGCCCTGCTTGCCAAGGGCGCGTATTACCACATCCATCACCCGTATCACGTGGCGATGTATGAAGGCCGCGCGACTCGCGAGCAGATCCAGGGCTGGGTCGCGAACCGTTTTTACTACCAGGTGAATATCCCGCTCAAGGACGCCGCGATCCTGGCCAACTGCCCGGACCGGGAGATCCGCCGCGAGTGGATCCAGCGCCTGCTCGACCATGACGGCGCTCCCGGCGAAGACGGTGGCATCGAAGCCTGGCTGCGGCTGGGCCAGGCGGTGGGCCTGGACCCCGATCAACTGCGCTCCCAGGAGCTGGTGCTGCCCGGGGTGCGTTTCGCCGTGGATGCCTATGTCAACTTCGCCCGCCGGGCCTGCTGGCAGGAAGCCGCCAGCAGCTCGCTGACCGAACTGTTCGCCCCGCAGATCCACCAGTCGCGCCTGGACAGTTGGCCCCAGCACTACCCCTGGATCGACCCGACCGGCTATGAGTACTTCCGCACCCGCCTGGGCCAGGCCCGGCGTGATGTGGAACATGGCCTGGCGATCACCTTGCAGCACTACACCACCCGCGCAGGGCAGGAACGCATGCTGGAGATTCTCCAGTTCAAACTGGACATCCTCTGGAGCATGCTCGACGCCATGAGCATGGCCTATGAATTGAACCGCCCGCCCTACCACAGCGTGACCGGGCAACGGGTGTGGCACAAAGGGATCACCTTATGAGTTTCGACCGCAGCAAAACCCCGCACTGGCGCCCCGGCTATCGTTTCCAGTACGAACCGGCCCAGAAAGGCCACGTGCTGCTCTATCCTGAAGGCATGATCAAGCTGAACGACAGTGCAGCGCTGATCGGTGGCCTGATCGATGGCGAGCGCAATGTGGCGGCAATCATCGCTGAGCTGGACAAACAATTTCCCGGTGTGCCAGAGCTCGGTGACGACATCGAGCAATTCATGGAGGTCGCCCGTGCACAGCACTGGATCGAACTTGCCTGAGAGCACCGGTCTGCCGCCCAAGCCTGAAGTCGGCTTGCCGCTGTGGTTGCTGGCGGAGCTGACCTATCGTTGCCCGCTGCAATGCCCGTACTGCTCCAACCCGCTGGACTTTGCCGAGCAAGGCAAGGAGCTGAGCACCGAGCAATGGTTCAAGGTCTTTCGCGAAGCCCGCGAGATGGGCGCTGCGCAGCTGGGCTTTTCCGGCGGCGAGCCGTTGGTGCGCCAGGACCTGGCCGAGTTGATCGGCGAGGCACGCAGGCTGGGTTTCTATACCAACCTGATCACCTCCGGCATCGGCTTGACCGAGCAGAAAATCAGCGACTTCAAGAAGGCCGGCCTCGACCATATCCAGATCAGTTTCCAGGCCAGCGACGAGCAGGTGAACAACCTCCTGGCCGGTTCGAAGAAAGCCTTCGCGCAAAAACTCGAAATGGCCCGAGCGGTAAAGGCCCACGGTTATCCGATGGTACTGAACTTCGTGACCCATCGGCACAACATCGACAAGATCGATCGCATCATCGAGCTGTGCATCGCCCTGGAAGCCGACTTCGTAGAACTCGCCACGTGCCAGTTCTACGGCTGGGCGCAGCTCAACCGCGTCGGCCTGCTGCCCACCCGGGAGCAACTGGTACGCGCCGAGCGTGTCACCAACGAATACCGCGCCAAGCTGGAAGCGCAAGGCAATCCGTGCAAGCTGATCTTTGTCACGCCGGACTACTACGAAGAACGCCCCAAGGGCTGCATGAACGGCTGGGGCAGCATTTTCCTCACGGTCACGCCGGACGGCACGGCATTGCCCTGTCACGGTGCCCGCCAGTTGCCGGTGCAATTTCCCAACGTGCGCGACCACAGCATGCAGCACATCTGGTACGACTCGTTCGGCTTCAACCGCTTCCGCGGTTATGACTGGATGCCCGAACCGTGTCGCTCCTGCGATGAAAAAGAAAAGGACTTCGGCGGCTGCCGCTGCCAGGCGTTCATGCTCACGGGAGACGCCAGCAACGCCGACCCGGTGTGCAGCAAGTCCGAACACCACGGGGTGATTCTCAAGGCACGTGAAGACGCCGAGCACGCCACGCAAACCATTGAACAATTGGCCTTTCGCAATGAACGAAACTCGCGCCTCATCACCAAAAGCTGAGCCTTTCAGCGCCGCCCAGGCCGTTGCCGCCGGCACCGACTTCGCCGAACTGCAGCTCGGGCCTTTGGGCCTGTTCTGGAATGAATACCGCCCCGCAGACGGCGCCTGCCGGATCTGGCATTGGCAAGACGCCAAGCCCCGCTGCCTGACACCGGACGGGTTCAGCGCGCGCAGCCGGGTCTATGAATACGGCGGTGGATCATTCTGCCTGAGCCATGACGGTGTGCTGTTCGTCAATGAGGCCGACCAGCAGCTGTACCACCAATCCCTGAACGACGAACGCCCCATAGCGCTGACCTCGGGTGACTGCCGCTATGGGGATCTGAGCTTCGCCGACGGCCAGGTATTGGCGGTGGAAGAACAGGCCAACCAGCATCGCCTGGTGTCGATCGGGCTGGTGGATCATCAGCGACATCTGCTGGCCGAAGGTGCAGATTTCTACGCGTCACCCACCGTGAGCCCGGACGGCCAGCGGCTCGCCTGGATAGAGTGGAGCCGTCCGCATCAACCCTGGACCGCCACGCGCTTGATGCTGGCCGAGCGCAACGCTACGGGGTGGGGTGCGCCACGCTGTGTCGCGGGCAACGGTGAAGAAGAGTCCATCCAGCAACCGCGCTTCGATGCGACCAGTCGTCTTTATTGCCTGACTGATCGCGGTGGTTATTGGCAGCCTTGGCTGGAGTCGGCCCAGGGCCTGGAACCGCTGCCTGCCGCCCAAGCCGATCACGCCCCAGCGCCGTGGCAACTGGGTGGCTGCACCTGGCTGCCGCTGGGCGAACACACGTACCTGGCCAGTTGGACCGAAGCGGGTTTCGGGCGCCTGGGCCTGTGTCACGGTGACGATGCCGATGAGGACTTCACCGGCACCTACACCCGCTTTCGCAGCCTGGCGCTGGATGAGCGGTTCATCTACGCCGTTGCAGCCTCGCCGACCCGCCCATCGGCGGTCATTACCATTGAGCGGCATAGCCACGAAGTGGCCGTGCTGGCCGGCGGCGTCACGCCCTTGCCCGTCGAACAGATCAGCCGTCCTCGCACCCTGCGCTATCCATCCGCGTCAGGCGAGGCCCACGGGTTCTTTTACCCGGCCATGAACGCACCCGCAAAGCCGCCCTTGGTGGTGTTCATTCACGGCGGCCCCACCTCGGCCTGTTATCCCTTGTTCGACCCGCGTATCCAGTATTGGACCCAACGTGGCTTTGCCGTCGCCGATCTCAACTACCGCGGCAGCAGCGGCTATGGCCGGGCCTATCGACAGGCGTTGCATCTGAATTGGGGCGTGGTGGATGTCGAGGACGCCTGCGCGGTGGTCGCGTATCTGGACGAACAAGGCCTGGTCGATGGCCGACGTGCGTTCATTCGCGGTGGCAGTGCCGGTGGCTACACGACCCTCTGCGCCTTGGCATTCCATGATGTATTCCGTGCCGGCGCCAGCCTCTATGGCGTGAGCGATCCTGTCGCCCTGGCCCGTGCTACGCACAAGTTCGAAGGTGATTATCTGGACTGGCTGATCGGCGATCCGCAACAGGACGTCGAACGCTACCACGCCCGCACCCCACTGCTGCACGCCGGGAACATCCATGTGCCGGTGATCTTTTTCCAGGGTGAGCTGGACGTGGTGGTCGTACCGCAGCAAACCCGCGACATGGTCAACGCTTTACAGGCCAACGGCGTGGCGGTCGAGGCGCACTACTATCCCGATGAGCGCCACGGTTTTCGCAAGGCCGCGAACCAGGCCCATGCGCTGGAGCATGAGTGGTTGTTCTATCGCAAGGTGATGGATGGCGACCTGTAGGATGCCAAAAAACTGTGGGAGCGAGCTCCCACAGGGGGTTCTATAACCGATGAGTTCAGCGCTTGGCGATGATGTACACCGCATGGACGATGCCAGGGATATAACCCAGCAGCGTCAGCAGGATATTCAGCCAGAAAGCCCCGCCGAAGCCAACCTGCAGGAACACTCCCAGTGGCGGCAGCAGGATGGCGATAATGATGCGAATGAAATCCATGGATAACTCCCTGATCGACGATGGCCAAATTGCCCTATAGCTCATTGACCCCAGGCCGCTCGCCAGGGTTCAGTGAAACGCAACCAGAAGCAGCCTCGATGAAGGGCGCCTGCCAGGAACAAAAAACGCAGGCAAAAGAAAGCCCCGCCGAAGCGGGGCTTTGCAGACTGTTTCCCTGACATCCATTTCACTCCGCCGTCCTGGCAGAATCCTACGTGTCCGTGTTGTTACTTTGCGCGTCCTGCGCTACATCCATGGAAGCTAGATTAGCCCTGGATCCAATCCGCCGGTAGAGGGAAAACGCCAGCACGATGTGTAAGAGAATGCTTACACATCGTCATGATTTCAGAACTGGCCGGCTTCCAGCAGGAACAGCGACTCGCTGCCCGCCTTGACCGAAGCGCTCAAGGAATGAATACGCGGCAGCAGGCGGGCAAAGTAGAACCGCGCCGTGCCCAGTTTGCTCGCGTAGAAATCATCCTGGCTTTCTTTGCCCAAGGCCGCCCTGGCCATCAGCGCCCACATGTAGGCATACGCGGTGTAGCCAAACGCCTGGAGATACTCCACCGACGCCGCGCCGATTTCGTTCGGGTTGCTTTTCGCCCGGTCCAACAGCCAGTCGGTCAACTCGTCCAGCGTGTCGACAGCGCTGTTCAACGGCTTGATGAACTCCGCCAGATCGCTGTTCGCGGTGGCCGTGAAGTGACGGATTTCATCGGCAAACAACTTGTAGAACGCACCGCCGCTGCCGACGATCTTGCGCCCCACCAGGTCCAGCGCCTGGATACCGTTGGTGCCTTCGTAGATCTGGGTGATACGCACATCGCGCACCAGTTGCTCCTGGCCCCATTCACGAATGTAACCGTGGCCGCCGAACACCTGTTGACCATGGACGGTGGTTTCCAAGCCCAGGTCGGTCAGGAAGGCCTTCGCCACCGGCGTCAGCAACGCCACCAGGTCTTCGGCGCGCTTGCGAGTGGTTGGGTCTTCGCTGAACTTGGCGGTATCCAGTTGCATCGCCACGTAGGTGGAAAAGGCCCGACCGCCTTCGTTCGAGGCTTTCATGGTCAGCAGCATCCGACGCACGTCGGGGTGGACGATGATCGGGTCAGCGACCTTGTCCTTGTTCTGCGCACCGGTTGGCGAACGACTTTGCAGGCGGTCACGGGCATATTCGATGGCGTTCTGGTAGGAACGCTCACCGGAGGCCAGGCCCTGGATACCCACCCCCAGGCGCTCGTAGTTCATCATGGTGAACATCGCCGCCAGGCCCTTGTTCGGCTCGCCCACCAGATAACCCACGGCTTCGTCGAAGTTCATCACGCAGGTGGCGGATGCCTGGATGCCCATCTTGTGTTCGATCGAGCCGCAGTTGGCCGCGTTGCGCGCGCCCAGGCTGCCGTCGGCATTGACCATGAACTTGGGCACCAGGAACAGCGAGATGCCCTTGGGGCCTGCCGGCGCGTCCGGCAGTTTCGCCAGCACCAGGTGAATGATGTTCTCGGTGAGGTCGTGTTCGCCGCCAGTGATGAAAATTTTCGTGCCACTGACCTTGTAGGAACCGTCGGCCTGGGGTTCGGCCTTGGTGCGGATGATCCCCAGGTCCGTACCGGCATGAGGCTCGGTCAGGCACATGGAACCGGCCCAGACGCCGGCGTACATGTTCGGCAGGTACGCCGCTTTCAGTTCTTCACTGGCGTGGGCATTGATCGACAGGCAGGCGCCGGCGGTCAGCATCGGGTACAAACCGAAGGACAGGCTGGCGGAGTTGACCATTTCCTCGACCTGGGCCGAAACGGCCTTGGGCATGCCCATGCCGCCGTACTCCGGGTCACCGCCGACACCGACCCAACCACCTTCAGCGTAAGTCTTGTAGGCCTGTGGAAAACCTGCCGGCGTGGTGACGGCGCCGTCGGCCCAGTGGCAACCTTCTTCGTCAGCGGCGCGGCTGAGGGGCGCGATGCTTTTGCTGGTGACTTTGCCGGCTTCTTCAAGGATCGCTTCGACCGTTTCGGCATCCACGGTGTCGGCCAGCGCCGGCAATTGGGCCCAGAGTTTCGCGACCTCGAACACTTCATTGAGGACGAAGCGCATATCGCGCAGGGGCGCTTTGTAGTCAGCCATGGCAAACCTCGCAGGATCTAAACAGTTGGTTCGTAAAAGACGGTTTTCGCAATGACCTGAGTGTACCTCAACAACTTTTGCGACACATAGGGTCAACCAATGACCATTTTGTTATTTTTAGTCACCAGAAAAGATCGCAGGCTTCGCCAGCTTCTACATGGAAATGCGTATTCCCTGTAGGAGCTGGCGAAGCCTGCGATCTTTGGCATTCCTCTCAATCAAAGCGCAAACAACTCCGCCGGCAACTTCATCAGGCAATCACTCCCGGCCTCGACGGCAGCCCGATGGGCGGTCGTGCGCGGCAACAGGCGCTTGAAGTAAAACTCGCACGTCGCCAATTTGGCCCGGCAAAAATCGTCATCTCCAGTGCCACTGTCGAGTTGCGCCTGGGCCACCAAGGCCATGCGCAGCCACAGGTAGGCCAGGATGATGTAGCCGCTGTACATCAGGTAATCCACGGAGGCGGCCCCCACTTCATCGGGATTCTTCATGGCAGCCATGCCGACCCGGGTGGTCAGTTCGCCCCATTGCTGGTTGAGCCCGTCGAGTTGCGCGACGTAATCGTTAAGCTGCGGATGTCCGGCATTCGCGGCGCAGAATTTGTGGACGATCCGGGTAAAACCACGCAACAACTTGCCCTGGCTGCCCAGCACCTTGCGCCCCAGCAGATCCAGGGCCTGGATGCCGTTGGTGCCCTCGTAGATCGGCGCGATGCGGCAGTCGCGCACCAACTGCTCCATGCCCCACTCACGAATGAAGCCGTGACCGCCGAACACTTGCATGCCGTGGTTGGTCACCTCCAGCCCGGTGTCGGTCATGAAGGCCTTGCAGATCGGGGTGAGGAACGCCAGCAGGTCCTCGGCCTCCTGGCGGGCGGTTTCGTCCGGGCTCAGGTGCGCGGTATCGAGCAACTGCGCGGTGAAATACGTCAGCGCCCGGTTGCCTTCGTTGAAGGCTTTCATGGTCAGCAACATCCTGCGCACATCGGGATGGACGATGATCGGGTCGGCGACCTTTTCCGGCGCCTTGGGGCCGGTCAGCGCGCGCATCTGCAACCGGTCGTTGGCGTATTTGATCGCGCCCTGGAAGCTCGCCTCGCCCAGGCACAGGCCCTGCATGCCGGTACCGAGCCGGGCGTGGTTCATCATGGTGAACATGCAATTGAGGCCCTTGTTCGGCTCGCCAATCAGGACCCCCTTGGCCCCATCGAAATTCAGCACGCAGGTGGCCGAGGCCTTGATGCCCATCTTGTGTTCGATCGAACCACAGGACACGCCATTGCGTGCCCCTGCCTCACCCGTGGCGTCGGGCAGGAACTTGGGCACGATGAACAACGAGATGCCTTTGGTCCCGGCAGGAGCGTCCGGCAACTTGGCCAGCACCAGGTGGATGATGTTATCGCTCATGTCGTGTTCGCCGGCGGAAATGAAGATCTTGCTGCCGGAGATCGCGTAGCTGCCGTCGGCCTGGGGCACGGCACGGGTCTTGATGATGCCCAGGTCGGTGCCGCAGTGGGCTTCGGTCAGGCACATGGTGCCGGTCCACTGGCCGGCGGTGAGTTTGCTCAGGTAGGTCTGTTTCTGTTCTTCCGTGCCGTGGGCATGGATCGCCGACATGGCGCCGTGAGTCAGGCCCGGGTACATGCCCCAGGAGGTGTTGCTGGAGCCGATCATCTCGCTGATGACCAGGCCCAGGGAGCTGGGCAATCCCTGGCCACCATAAGCCGGATCTGCCGCCAAGCCGTGCCAGCCGCCTTCCACGTACTGTGCGAAAGCCTGCTTGAAGCCCGTAGGCGTGGTGACTACACCGTTGTCGAAATGGCAACCCTCTTCGTCACCGGAGCGATTGAGCGGCGCCAGCACGTTCTCGCAGAATCTGGCGCCTTCCTCGAGGATCGCGCTGACCATGTCCGGGCTGGCATCGCTGACGCCCAGCTCGGCATAACGGCCATGGAAATCGAAGACGTGATCGATCAGAAAGCGCATGTCGCGCAGCGGGGCTTTGTACTCGGGCATGGTGGTTTTCTCCGGTAGCAGATCGTTTCAACCTACTGCCGGCCACCGAGGCTCACAATCACAGTCCAGGCGCTGAATGCGCCGTCATCACTCAACCCGCGGCGGCCTCCATGCGCACCGCACCGCGGCGGTTCTGGCCGAAGGCAATCACACAGTTACGCCCCGCGCCCTTGGCGTTATAGAGCGCCTGGTCGGCGGACTTGAGCACTTCTTCAGGCGTGCGTTGCTCGAGGCGTTCCGCGACGCCGATGCTGACCGTCACCGAGACGCTGGATGCGCCGGCGCCAGAACGACGCTGGCGACCTTGTTGATCGTCCTGGGGACGGCTGTCGGAATTACGCAGCTGGATGGCGTACGTCTCGATGGACTGGCGGATGACCTCCAAATGGGGCATGCACTCGTCGATGGTCTTGCCTGCGAACACCAGGGCAAATTCCTCACCGCCGTAGCGATACGCCCTACCGCCACCGCCGATCTTCGACAATTTGCTGGCCACCAGACGCAGGACCTGGTCACCCACATCGTGGCCGTGGGTGTCGTTGAATTTCTTGAAGTGGTCCACGTCGCTCATCGCCAGCACATAATTGCGCCCCAGGCGCTGCATGCGTTCGTTCAGCGCCCGACGACCCGGCAGGCCGGTCAGCTCGTCACGGAAGGCCATTTGATAGGCCTCGTGGGAAACCGCCGCAGCGATCATCAGCATCACCTGGCTGCACATGATGTTCAGGGTGAACGGCAGGATAAAAGTCTTCGGCAGCATCCAGAACAACCCGAGCAACCCCACCAGTTGCGCCGCGTGCAGTGGCCGGGGGTTGCGCCAATATTGCCAGGCCAGCAGCAGGAATGCGGCGGCGAACATCGGGTAGGACAACTGGATCAGGCTCATCCAGGCGCCGTGCAACGCGGGCCAGCGGATTTCCGAAAGCCACAACAGCAAGGCTTGGGGGAAACTCTGCTCCAGGGCCAGCGCCACGCTGCCAAAGACCAGCAATACCGCGAACCGCGCCACCATGTCCTGGAACAAGTGGGTGCGCTCCTGCCACGCCGCGAACAGCCCGAACAACAGCGGCAACAACAGGCAAACGAGATGGAACACCACCGCCGCGTCTTCGCGCACCTTGCCGTTATCGCGGTAGAAGTCGGTCTGGGTGTCCAGGAGGAAGTAGGCGATGTACACCGTGACCATCAGGAACAGTTCACGTTGACGTCGGTAGACCGCGCAATACGCCCCGCCCAGCAACAACACCAGCGTGGGGAGCACGTTGAACAGCGAGGTGAAGAAAACGTTGAGATCCTTGACGTAGGCAGCCGCAAGCCCCGCCAGCAACAGCAGCAATGACGGTAGGAAATGGCTTAAACGTACAGCGGAAGAACGCGGCAAGGGTAAAGCTCCGACCCGGCTGATCAAAGATGGCATTGTGCCTGCAACTGGAGCAGTAAGGCACGCCAGATGTGACAGATGTCACACTGCCATCGCTGTAACGGCAGAGGGGACGGTTTTCTTAGGGTCGAGTTGGATGAATATTGTTTCAGGATCGCGGTTGATCCTGTGGGAGCGGGCTTGCTCGCGAAGGCGGTGGGTCTGCTTGCATTGATGTTGAATGTGCAGCCGCCTTCGCGAGCAAGCCCGCTCCCACAAGGGGATTTGTGGCAGACATGAAAAAGCCGCTGCTCCCGAAGAAGCAGCGGCTTTTGGAAGAACCACGTGAGGCTTAGTAGCCCAGCGCGAAGTCCTCTTCCTTCATGTCCATCAGGTTGTTGGCGCCCGACAGCATGGTTGCCACGTGGGTACGGGTACGCGGCAGGATGCGCTGGAAGTAGAAGCGCGCGGTCTGCAGCTTGGCGGTGTAGAAGGCTTCTTCAGTGGTGCCGGCTGCGAGTTTTTCCGCCGCCAGGCGCGCCATGTCGGCCCAGAAATAGGCCAGGCAGGCGTAACCGGAGTACATCAGGTAGTCCACCGACGCGGCGCCGACTTCTTCGCGATCCTTCATGGCCGCCATACCGACCTTCATGGTCAGCTCGCCCCATTCCTTGTTCAGCGCAGCCAGGGGTTCTACGAACTCCTTGACCGCTTCGTTGCCTTCGTTGCCCTGGCAGAACTTGTGGACGATCTTGGTGAAGCCCTTGAGTGCCTCGCCCTGGGTCATCAGCACTTTACGGCCCAGCAAGTCGAGAGCCTGGATGCCGGTGGTGCCTTCGTACAGCATCGAGATACGGCTGTCGCGAACGTTCTGCTCCATGCCCCACTCGGCGATGAAGCCGTGGCCGCCATAGATCTGCACGCCGTGGTTGGCCGATTCGAAGCCGACTTCGGTCATGAAGGCCTTGGCGATCGGCGTCATGAACGCCAGCAGTGCATCGGCCTTTTTCTTCTCTTCTTCATCCACGCCGTACTTGACGATGTCGACCTGCTTGGCGGTGAAGTAGACCATCGCCCGGTTACCCTCGGCGAAAGCCTTCATGGTCAGCAGCATGCGACGCACGTCAGGGTGAACGATGATCGGGTCAGCGGCCTTGTCTGGCGCTTTCGGGCCAGTCAGGGAACGCATTTGCAAGCGATCGCGGGCATATTTCAGGCCGCCCTGGAAGCCGATCTCGGCGTGGGCCAGGCCTTGCAGTGCGGTACCCAGGCGTGCGGTGTTCATGAAGGTGAACATGCAGTTCAGGCCTTTGTTCGCCGGGCCGATCAGGTAACCGGTGGCCGCGTCGAAGTTCATCACGCAGGTGGCGTTGCCGTGGATGCCCATCTTGTGTTCCAGGGAACCGCAGCTCACCGCGTTGCGCTGGCCGATGGAGCCGTCGGCGTTAGGCAGGAACTTGGGAACGATGAACAGCGAAATGCCCTTGGTGCCCGCCGGTGCGTCCGGCAGGCGTGCCAGCACGATGTGGACGATGTTGTCGGCCATGTCGTGTTCGCCGGCCGAAATGAAGATCTTCGTACCGGAAACCTTGTAGGAACCGTCGGCCTGAGGCTCGGCCTTGGTGCGCAGCATGCCCAGGTCGGTGCCGCAGTGCGGTTCGGTCAGGCACATGGTACCGGTCCATTCGCCGGAAACCAGCTTGGTCAGGTAAGCCTCTTGCTGTTCGGGCGTACCGTGCTCGGAAATCGTGTTCATCGCGCCATGGGACAGGCCCGGGTACATGCCCCACGACCAGTTGGCTTCACCGACCATCTCGCTGACCGCCAGGCCCAGGGACTCCGGCAAGCCCTGACCACCGTGCTCGACGTCGTGGGCCAGGCTTGGCCAGCCACCTTCGACGAATTGCTTGTAGGCTTCCTTGAAACCCGTCGGGGTCTTCACGCCGGACTCGCTCCAGGTGCAACCTTCGATGTCGCCCACGCGGTTCAGCGGCGCCAGCACCTGCTCACAAAACTTGGCGCCTTCTTCGAGAATGGCGTCAACCATGTCCGGAGTTGCGTCCTGGCAAGCCGGAAGGCTCTGATAATGCGCTTCGTAGCCAAGCAGTTCGTCACGAACGAAGCGAATATCACGCAAGGGGGCCTTGTAGTCAGGCATAGCGATAAACCTCTGCTGATGTAACCGGGAATGAACGACCGCGTGGATTTGTTGTAGCGGTCAAACAGTTGTTTGAAACATACGTTTACGCCCAAATCTTGTCAAGCGCCGATCTTTTGCCGTTCGTCATCAGCCGAGAAAAATGTCGGACACGGGAAATCCATCGCGCTGAAGAATCCGCGATGCGCGTAGGAAAAGATTAGTTGAGCAATAAGACGTTAGAGACAAGAACGCCGCGAATAATCGCGGCGTTTTCGTCAATCTGAAGGGCAGGATCAGGCGAAGGTATCGATCAACGTACCGAGCATTTCGTCGGATGCCTTGGCGACGTTAACACCCAGTTGCACCTGGAACTTGCCTTGGGACAGTTCAACCATGTTGCTGGCCAGGTCCGACTGCTGACTACGATCCACTGACCGCAGGCGATCCACCTGGACTTCGGACGACTGGCTGGTGACCGAACGCTCGATCGTATTGTTGGCGATCTGGCTGGAGGCCTGATCGACACGGTTCTGCCCTGTCTGAATCGTGCTCAGACCGGCATAGAACGCGGTATTTCCTGAGATTTCCATGACAGAGCTCGTCTTCTTGAAGGGTCGACAATGGCCATTGAAGCAGAACCCCAAGGAAAAGGCCCGACAAAAACACTAATGGCACAGTGCCTTGCCATAGTGAAAACCTTCCCTTGGATGATTAATCCAGCAGATCCAGGTGCAGATGCGCAGCCACGATATCGGCAGTGATGCCTTTGACCCTCGGTACTCGCCCCAGGCAAGGCGCCGGGAGGCGTTCGGCCAGAGTGGCGAGGTTTTCTTCCAGGCGCGAGGTCTTGGGATCAATGATATTCGCCACCCAACCGGCCAGTTGCAGACCGTCCCGGGCGATGGCCTCGGCGGTCAGCAGCGCATGGCTGATGCACCCCAGGCGCACGCCCACCACCAGGATCACCGGCAGGCCCAGGGCCATTGCCAGGTCCGAAAGATTATCCTGATCGGCCAACGGCACACGCCAGCCGCCCGCGCCCTCTATCAAGGTGAAATCGGCCTCCAGGGCCAGCACCTCACGCATCGGCCCCAGCAAGGATTGCACCGTCAGCGCCACGCCGGCTTCCCGGGCGGCCAGGTGCGGCGCAATGGCCGGCTCGAATGCCAGCGGATTGACCTGGGCATACTCAAGCGGCACCGAACACTCGGCCAGCAGCGCCAGGGCATCGGCATTGCGCAGGCCCTTGGGCGTCACGTCGCAGCCAGAGGCCACTGGTTTTCCAGCCGCCGTGCTCATGCCAGCCTGCCGCGCAGCATGCAGCAGGCCCGCCGCGACGGTGGTCTTGCCTACATCGGTGTCGGTGCCGGTGATGAAATAAGCCTGGCTCATAGCGGTTTCTCCAAAACGGCGTAGACCACCTGGTAAGTCGCCGGCAGTCCCTGCGCCTGACGAAACTGCTCATAGGCTTCAACCAGCGCCAGGATCCGCGCCCTGCCGGTCAAGCCGCCGGGGCGACCGGGGTTCAGATTGTGGGCGCCCAAGGCTTTCAATTCGTGAGTCAGACTGCGCACGTCGGGGTAATGCAACACATGGGGACAGTTTTCAAGACTGACGACATTCAGCCCGCTGTCCGCGCAAAGGTGTTGATACGTCTCGAACCCACGGAAACGGTTGACGTGCACCAAGCCATCCACCTGACGCCAACTGTCGCGCAATTCGTACAAAGTGCCCACGCAGAGGCTGGTGAAGGCAAACACCCCACCCGGTTTCAACACACGATGGGCCTCGCTCAGCACCGCGGCAAAATCCGCACACCACTGCACCGCCAGGCTGGAAAACACCAGGTCACAGCTCGCCGCTTGCAAAGGCAGTCGCTCAGCGTCACCAGCGACGAAATACAAGGCGCCACCTTGAGGACGCGCATGGTTGAGCATGCCTTCGGCGATATCCAGTGCCAATCCGTTTGTCTCACCGAAACGCGCGCCCAGCGCCCGAGTGAAATAACCGGTGCCGCAGCCCAGGTCCAACCAACGTTGCGGCATGAATGAGGGCGGCAAGCGCCCGAGCAATTGCTGGCCCACGTCGCGTTGCAGTTCGGCCACGCTGTCGTAACTGGTCGCTGCACGGGAAAACGAAGCCGCTACCTGGCGCTTGTCAGGCAAGGCACCGGGCAATGGGGGAAAAGACAAATCAGTCATCACCGGACTCATGCAAAAAAGCCTGGATCGCCGCCGCTACACCGTGCGGGTCTTCCAGAAGGAATCCGTGGCCGGCCTGTTCGATCAGACCGATTTCGACATCCGGCAGCAAGACCAGCAAATCACCCGCGGCTTCGGCAGGCACCAGGGCATCGAGGCCGGCAAACAAATGCAGTTGCGGGCCGCGAAAGCGCTGCAACGCGGCGCGTGTGTCCAGTTGCGCCAGCACTTCAAGCCCGGCCATCAAGACCTCGGGTGAAGTACTCGGCGCCCCGGCCAACAACAACCGCGACAACCCGCGCGGATCGCTGCAGCCCTGGGCACACAGCAAGCTGAAGCGCTTGAGGGTCTGGCGCGGGTCGGCCGCACAGCCGGCGAGAAAACCATCGAAGGTTTCTCCGCCCATCGCGCTCGGCCATTGCTCGTGGGCGACAAAAGACGGATTGCTCGCCAGGGTCAGCAGGCCGCAGCAGCGCTCGCCCCGACGCGCCGCCAGCGCCGAGGCCAGCATGCCGCCCAGGGACCAACCGCCCAACCAGGCGTCCTGGGGCACGGTGGCGTCCAGCTCTTCGAGCCATTCATCGGGGTCGTTCGATAGCAACGCCGGCAACGGTTCGATTTCCACGCGCAGGTGTTCGTCGAGCGCTTGCAACGCCGCCGCCAGCGGTTCCAGCGGTGAAACGCCCAAGCCCCAACCAGGCAGCAATATCAGTCGATCACGCATCGCTTGGCTCCGGCCCCAACAGGGCAAAACACTCGGCCAGTGCATTCAACAATAGCTGCACCTGGGCCTCGCTGTGGGCGGCGGTCAGGGTCACGCGCAAACGGGCGCTGCCGGCCGGTACGGTGGGTGGGCGGATCGCGGTAACCATCAGCCCGCGCTCACGCAGCATTTGCGACAAACGCATGGCCCGTCCTGCATCGCCAATCAGGATCGGCTGGATCGGCGTGAAGCTGTCCATCAATTGCAGGCCGATCTGCTCGGCGCCCTGGCGGAACTGACGAATCAGCACCTGCAAGTGCTCGCGCCGCCAATGCTCGCTGCGCAGCAGCTCAAGGCTCTTGAGCGTGGCGCAAGCCAGGGCCGGCGGTTGGCTGGTGGTGTAGATGTAGGGGCGAGCGAACTGGATCAGGCTTTCGATCAGCTCTTCACTGCCGGCGACAAAAGCCCCGGCGGTACCAAAGGCCTTGCCCAGAGTGCCCACCAGCACTGGCACGTCATCCTGGCTCAAGCCAAAATGCTCGACGATACCGCCGCCATTGGCCCCGAGCGGGCCGAAGCCGTGGGCATCGTCGACCATCAGCCAGGCGCCCTTGGCCTTGGCTTCACGGGCCAGGGCCGGCAGGTCGGCAATGTCGCCGTCCATGCTGAATACGCCATCGGTGACCACCAGGGTATTGCCGGTGGCTTTCTCCAGGCGGCTGGCCAAACTCTGGGCATCGTTGTGCAGGTAACGGTTGAAACGCGCGCCGGACAACAGCCCGGCGTCGAGCAGCGAGGCATGATTGAGCCGGTCTTCCAGCACCGTGTCGCCCTGCCCCACCAGCGCCGTGACCGCGCCGAGGTTGGCCATGTAGCCGGTGGTGAACAGCAACGCCCGCGGGCGGCCGGTCAGGTCGGCCAAGGCTTCTTCCAGAGCGTGATGAGGACTGCTGTGGCCGATCACCAAATGGGAGGCGCCACCCCCGACACCCCAACGGAGCGCCCCGGCGCGCCAGGCTTCGATCACTTGCGGGTGATTGGCCAGGCCCAGGTAATCGTTGTTGCAGAACGCCAGCAACGGCTGGCCGTCCACCACCACTTCCGGGCCCTGCGGGCTTTCGAGCAGCGGGCGCTGGCGATAGAGGTTGTCGGCACGACGGGCAGCCAGGCGTGCGGCGAGATCGAAGGGCATGCAGGCCTCGGGGTGAACTACTTATTTGAGACGGGATGAAATCCCCTGTGGGAGCCGGCTTTTGTGGGAGCCAAGCTTGCTCGCGATGAAGGCATCGCGGTCTATAGCAGGACCGCGTTATCGTTCATCGCGAGCAAGCTTTGCTCCCACAAAAGCCCGCTCCCACACTTGGTTTTGCGTCAACTCAAACAGCGGCGTTATAGAACTGTTCGCTGCTCTTCTGCTCCACCAGCGCCTGTTCAATCGCCGCCTGGTGCACTTCGTCGGCATGTTCTTCGCGGGCTTCAGGCTGGATACCCAGGCGTGCGAACAATTGCATGTCTTTGTCGGCTTGCGGGTTGGCGGTGGTCAACAGCTTGTCGCCGTAGAAAATCGAGTTGGCACCGGCAAAAAATGCCAGGGCCTGCATCTGCTCGTTCATCGCTTCACGGCCGGCGGACAGGCGCACATGGGACTGGGGCATCATGATCCGCGCCACGGCGAGCATGCGGATGAAATCGAACGGATCGATGTCTTCGGCATTCTCCAGCGGCGTGCCGGCGACTTTGACCAACATGTTGATCGGCACCGATTCCGGGTGCTCCGGCAGGTTCGCCAGTTGGATCAGCAGGTTCGCGCGATCGTCCAGGGACTCGCCCATGCCGAGGATGCCGCCGGAGCAGATCTTCATTCCCGAATCACGCACGTAGGCCAGGGTTTGCAGGCGCTCGCTGTAAGTGCGGGTGGTGATGATGCTGCCGTAGAACTCCGGCGAGGTGTCGAGGTTGTGGTTGTAGTAGTCCAGGCCGGCCTGGGCCAGCGCTTCGGTCTGGTCCTGGTCGAGGCGGCCCAGGGTCATGCAGGTTTCCAGCCCCATGGCCTTCACGCCCTTGACCATTTCCAGCACGTAAGGCATGTCCTTGGCCGACGGATGCTTCCAGGCAGCGCCCATGCAGAAACGGGTCGAACCGATGGCCTTGGCGCGCGCGGCCTCTTCAAGGACCTTCTGCACTTCGAGCAATTTCTCTTTATCCAGGCCGGTGTTGTAGTGACCGGACTGCGGACAATATTTGCAATCTTCCGGGCAAGCGCCGGTCTTGATCGACAGCAGCGTGGAAACCTGGACGCGGTTGGCGTCGAAGTGCGCGCGGTGCACGGTCTGCGCCTGGAACAGCAGGTCATTGAATGGCTGGACGAAGAGTGCTTTGACTTCGGCCAAAGACCAGTCATGACGCAGGTTGGCAGTGGTGCTGGCGCTCATGGGTATTTCCTTGATTTATGCTTGGCTGGCGCCTGGGGCATGGAATACCCACAGGCGCGACACGGATGTTCGGCATATTTAAGGAAGAGTCATGCGCTGTCAACCACGATACAACGGACCGGTTTACATCTGGTTAAAAAACAAACAATTTTGCCTGTTATGCGGCGAAAGCACCGACACCCCACAGCCTATCTGCACCCCCTGTGAAAGCGAGCTGCCCTGGCTCGGTGATCAATGCAGCGTCTGCGCCCTGCCGCTGCCCATGGTTGGACTGCGTTGTGGACAATGTGCCTCGCGACCGCCGGCCTTCGAACGGGTCCTGGCGCCCTGGGCCTACGACTTCCCGGTGGACAGCCTGATCACCCGTTTCAAGCATCAGGCGAAATGGCCCCTGGGCCGGCTGTTGGGCGAACTGCTGGCGCAGTCGCTGCAACATCATTTCGACGAAGGGCTGGAACGGCCCGACGCACTGGTACCGGTGCCACTGGCGACCCGTCGTTTGCGCCAGCGCGGTTTCAACCAGGCAGCGCTGCTGGCCCGCTGGCTCAGCGGGCCGTTGGCGATCCCTTGCGAAGAGCATCTGCTGCGACGCACCCACGACACCCCCGCCCAACAGGCTCTCGACGCCAAGTCCCGACGGCGAAACCTGCGCCAGGCCTTTGCCCTCGCGCCCCAGGCTGCGTTGCGCAACCGTCACTTGGCGTTGGTCGACGACGTGCTCACCACGGGCGCCACCGCCCAGGCACTGGCTGCCCTGCTGCTCGACGCCGGCGCTGCGCGGGTCGATGTGTACTGCCTGGCTCGCACGCCGAAACCCGGAGAGTCGGCTTGACGGGCCGCGCCCAAGGCGCCAACGTCCGTTCATCGACCTTTGCACGCAGTTTTCCGTCATGTCCTTGCCCACGCTTCTGACCCAGCACATCGTTCGGCGACCACAACGCATCGCCCTGTTGCAGCACATCGCCGAACAAGGCTCGATCACCCGCGCCGCCAAGAGCGCGGGCCTGAGCTACAAGGCGGCGTGGGATGCCATCGATGAGTTGAACAACCTGGCGGACCAACCGTTGGTGGAGCGCAGCGTTGGCGGCAAGGGTGGTGGCGGCGCCAAGCTGTCGGGGGAAGGCCACCGCGTGCTGCGCCTGTATCTGCGCCTGCAAGCGCTACAGACGCAACTGCTGGAAGCAAGCGAGGATGCCGGCGACCTGGGCCTGCTGAGCCGCTTGATGCTGCGCACCAGCGCCCGTAATCAATTGCATGGCAAGGTCCTGGGCATCGAGGCCCAGGGGCACAACGACCGGGTACGCCTGGAGCTGGCCAGGGGTCTGGTCATCGAAGCCCAGATCACCCACGACAGCACGCTGCGCCTGGAGCTGGATGTCGGCACCGACGTGGTGGCGCTGATCAAGGCTGGCTGGCTGGAATTGCACCCTGTCGAGCAAGCGGAAAAACCGGGGATCAATTCGCTGCGCGGCATGATCGAACAGGTCGACGCCGCCGAAGACGGCCCCAGCGAAGTACGCATCAGCCTGCCCAACGGCCAGACGCTGTGCGCCCTGGCCGACCCGCTTGAGCTACAAAAGCAGCATCTGGAAGGCGGCTCACCGGTGCAAGTGACGTTTTCAGCGACAAATGTGCTGCTCGGCACACCGCTGTAGCGTGTTGCAACAATAGTTTCATCGACCCGCTTTAAGGTGACTGCCAAAACCAGCAGGGAGCCTGATGATGAGCCTATTAGAAGAAAACCAATCCACCGACCTGGAAAAGATCGTCGGCCTGAGCCGTCGAAGCTTCATCAGCGCCGGCGCCCTGTGCGGCGCGGCGATGTTCCTGGGCGGCAACCTGTTGAGTCGCAGCGTCCTGGCCGCCGCCGTGAGCGAAGGCAACAGCCGGCTGCTGGGCTTTAAAAGCATCGCCGCCGCCACGGCCGACACCATCACCCTGCCGCCGGGCTACAAAGCCTCGGTACTGATCAGTTGGGGCCAGCCGCTGCAGAAAAATGCACCGGCGTTCGATCCAAGCGGCAATGGAACAGCCCGCGCACAGGAAATGCAGTTCGGCGACAATAACGACGGCATGAGCCTGTTCGAATTCCCCGGCGACAAAAACCGGGCGCTGATGGCGATCAATAACGAGTACACCAACTACCAATACCTGTTCCCTCACGGCGGCCAGCCACAGTCGGCCGAAGACGTGCGCAAGGCCCAGGCCAGCGAAGGCGTGTCGGTGATCGAAATCCAGCGTCGTCGCGGCCAGTGGCAGTTCGTCCAGGACTCGCGCTACAACCGCAGGATTCACGGCAACACGCCGATTCGCCTGCGTGGTCCGGCAGCCGGGCACGACCTGCTGAAAACCAGTGCCGACAACAGTGGCAAGAAAGTACTCGGCACATTCCAGAACTGCGCCAACGGCATGACCCCGTGGGGCACTTACCTGACCTGCGAAGAAAACTTCACTGACTGCTTCGGCAGCAGCAAGGCGGACCTGCAATTCGATGCGGCACAGAAACGCTATGGCGCCACCGTCGCCAGCAGTGAAATCAATTGGCACTTGCACGATCCGCGTTTCGACCTGGCGAAGAACCCCAACGAACTCAATCGCCACGGCTGGGTGGTGGAAATCGACCCGTTCGACCCGCAATCCACCCCGGTAAAACGCACCGCCCTGGGCCGCTTCAAACATGAAAACGCCGCCCTGGCGCAGACCAATGACGGTCGCGCCGTGGTGTACATGGGCGATGACGAACGCGGCGAGTTCATCTACAAGTTCGTCAGCCGCGAGCGCATCAACCATCGCAATGCCAAGGCCAACCGCAACCTGCTGGACCATGGCACCTTGTATGTAGCGCGCTTTGATGCCGGCGACGGCAACCCGGACCATCCCAAAGGCAAAGGCCAATGGATCGAACTGAGCCATGGCAAGAACGGCATCGACGCCAGCAGCGGTTTCGCTGACCAGGCCGAGGTGTTGATCCATGCCCGCCTGGCCGCCAGTGCCGTTGGCGCTACGCGCATGGACCGTCCGGAGTGGATCGTGGTCAGTCCCAAGGATGGCCAGGTTTATTGCACCCTGACCAACAACTCCAAGCGCGGCGACGCCGGCCAACCGGTGGAGGGGCCAAACCCTCGGGCCAAGAACGTCTATGGGCAGATCCTGCGCTGGAAAACCGACCGCGACGATCACGCCTCCAAGACCTTCGCCTGGGACCTGTTCGTGGTCGCCGGCAATCCGACGGTACACGCCGGCACGCCGAAAGCCGGATCGTCCAACATCAACCCGCAGAACATGTTCAACAGCCCCGATGGCCTGGGCTTCGACAACGGCGGGCGGCTGTGGATCCAGACCGACGGCGACTCGAGCAACGCTGGCGACTTCGCGGGCATGGGCAACAACCAGATGCTCTGCGCCGACCCCAACAGTGGTGAAATCCGCCGTTTCATGGTTGGCCCGGTAGGCTGCGAAGTGACCGGCATCAGTTTCGCGCCGGACTACAAGACCCTGTTCGTCGGAATCCAGCATCCCAGCGGCGGTTCAACCTTCCCCGAGCACCTGCCCAATGGCAAGCCGCGGTCTTCGGTAATGGTGATTACCCGGGAAGATGGCGGGGTCATCGGCGCCTGACACTGATCGTTCCCACGCTCTGCGTGGGAATGCAGCCAGGGACGCTCCGCGTCCCCAAAGCGTAACGCGGAGCGTCACATGAGGCGTTCCCACGCAGAGCGTGGGAACGATCACCGACAGCCACCACCTATCTGCCTCTGTCTGCGCTACCATGCTGGGCCGGACGCGGCAGCCCTGCCGCTGCGCAGGAGTCAGCATGTCCCATCCGTTTGAAACCCTCACGCCCGACCTGGTACTCGATGCCGTTGAAAGCATCGGCTTTCTCAGCGACGCCCGCGTGTTGGCCCTCAACAGTTATGAGAACCGCGTCTACCAGGTCGGCATCGAAGATTCCGAGCCGCTGATCGCCAAGTTCTATCGCCCCCAGCGCTGGACCAACGAAGCGATCCTGGAAGAGCACAGCTTTACCTTCGAGCTGGCCGAATACGAAGTGCCTGTGGTCGCGCCGCTGATCCACAACGGCACCAGCCTGCACGAACACGCCGGGTTTCGTTTCACCCTGTTCCCCCGTCGCGGCGGCCGTGCACCGGAGCCGGGCAACCTCGATCAGCTCTATCGCCTGGGACAATTGCTCGGGCGCCTGCACGCAGTCGGAGCAACCCGTCCGTTCGAACATCGTGAAGCCCTGGGCGTGAAGAACTTCGGCCACGACTCACTGGCCACCGTGCTGGCAAGCGGCTTCGTCCCTCGTAGCCTGCTGCCGGCCTACGAGTCGGTCGCCCGGGACCTGCTCAAGCGCGTCGAAGAGGTCTACGCCGCCACGCCCCACCAGAACATCCGCATGCATGGCGATTGCCACCCGGGCAACATGATGTGCCGCGACGAGGTGTTCCACATCGTCGACCTGGACGACTGTCGCATGGGCCCGGCGGTGCAGGACCTGTGGATGATGCTCGCCGGCGATCGCCAGGAATGCCTGGGGCAATTGTCGGAATTGATGGACGGCTACCGCGAGTTCCACGACTTCGACCCGCGGGAGTTGGCGCTGATCGAGCCGCTGCGGGCCCTGCGCCTGATGCACTACAGCGCCTGGCTGGCGCGACGCTGGGACGACCCGGCGTTCCCGCGCAGCTTCCCGTGGTTCGGCAGCGAGCGCTACTGGGGCGACCAGGTGCTGGCGTTGCGCGAGCAACTGGCGGCGCTCAATGAAGAGCCGTTGAAGCTGTTCTGATGTCCCACAGGGGGTCTGCGGTGATTGTGCACAAGGTTCACAGCACAACCAGACAAATCTCCTTACAATCACTCCTTTGTTAGCTGCCTAAGCAAGGATTCTGCATGCAAGCCGCCAACCCGCGTCGCGGGTACATCCTGGGCCTGAGTGCCTACATCATCTGGGGTCTGTTCCCGATCTACTTCAAGGCCATCGCCAGCGTGCCGTCGGTGGAGATCATCATCCACCGGGTACTGTGGTCGGCCTTGTTCGGCGCGGCGTTGCTGATGGTCTGGAAACACCCGGGCTGGTGGCGCGAACTGCGGGACAACCCACAGCGCCTGGCGATCCTCGCCCTGAGCGGGACGCTGATCGCAGCCAACTGGCTGACCTACGTCTGGGCGGTGAACAACGAGCGCATGCTCGAAGCCAGCCTGGGTTACTACATCAACCCGCTGGTGAACGTATTGCTGGGCATGTTGATCCTCGGCGAGCGCCTGCGCCGCATGCAATGGCTGGCGGTGGGGTTGGCGGCGGTCGGTGTGGCGCAGCAGGTCTGGCAAGTGGGCAGCCTGCCGTGGGTGTCGCTGGTGCTGGCGCTGACCTTCGGTTTCTATGGGTTGATCCGCAAGCAGGCACCGGTCAAGGCGTTGCCGGGGCTGGTGGTGGAAACCTGGATGCTGGTGCCGATCGCCATCGCCTGGTTGCTGTTCAATCCCACGGCCACCAGTGCCCAGGCGGCATTCTGGACCACCTCCGAAGCCTGGTGGCTGGTAGCGGCCGGCCCCGTGACGCTGGTGCCGTTGGTGTGTTTCAACGCCGCAACACGGCATTTGCCCTACACCACCATCGGTTTTCTCCAGTACGTCGCGCCGACGCTGGTGCTGCTGCTCGCCGTGATGCTGTTCGGTGAGCACCTGTCGTCCAGCACACTGGTGGCGTTCCTGTTTATCTGGGCCGGGCTGGCGGTGTACAGCGTCGATGCCGTGATCAGCATGCGTCGGCGCAGCTGATCAAAAAACGCACAAACCTCTACAGGCCACGTCTGGCGTGGCCTGCGCTCATCCTTCCCAAGGTTATCCACAGCGTGATCCCCGCCGTTTGTGCACAACCCCTTGAAAACTGGTGATTTTTTGATCATCGACCGCTAAGCCCCGGCGAGCCTGGGCTGGAGCCGGGTCTCTACAGGTTATCCACAGGCAGGCGCAGTTTTTCCTTGGATAACCTTCATCACGCTTCGTCGCTGAGCTTGAGCTCCACCATCAACTCATCGGCCAGGGTCTCCAGGCGTTCCTGCAACGTCTCCAGCGACAGGGTCAACGGCACCCCCAGGATCGCTTCGGCATGAAACAGCAACTCGCTGCTCATCGGCGCCGGCCGGACGTAGGTCACCAGGCGCTCGACATTGACGCCCTGCTCGCTCAACAGCCGGGTGATGTCCCGCACGATGCCGGGACGGTCGTTGCCCACCAGCTCCATGGTGATGGGTTTCCAGGTGCAAGACTCCTCAAGGGCGCTTTCAGCGATCAACACGCGGATGTCGTGAGCCGACAGCCCCTGCAAGGCTTCGATCAGTGCCTCATGGGCCTCGGCCGGGGCGCTGATTCGCAGGATCCCGGCAAACTGCCCAGCCAGGCGCGACATGCGGCTTTCCAGCCAGTTACCGCCATGCTCGGCGATGCAATCGGCAATGCGCTCGACCTGCCCGGGCTTGTCCGGGGCGAAAACAGTAATGACAAGGTGGTCCATGGCGCAGTCCTCTTGTTGGGGAAGGGACAGTATAGGCAGGTGATCGCGAGCAGACTGTGGCCTAAAGATTTATACCTTCCCCCTGTGGGAGCAAAGCTTGCTCGCGATGAAAACAACCCGGTCCTTCTGAAACCAAGGCGCCTGTATCGCGAGCAAGCTTTGCTCCCACAGGATGACACCAGAGATATCGTGTACAAACCTCAAGATTTATCTGGAACAATCTATCTATTTTTTGAGAACATCCCGTGTCCCGACGTGACCGTAACACTTTAGTCGGTCGCGGAACGACGCAATTAGTCTAATTTTCACAACCGCAATTGATCATGTAGTATGCCGCAGCGAGCACTACATAACGTTGTACCGATGTCTGCTTAAGGCGCAGTCGCATCCCTGAAAAGCCCCGTCAGCAAGGCTTAACACCCAGCCGCCAGCGATGGCATGTACTGGTTCCGGGGTTTGTGCTTTAAATGGCCCGAGGCTTCATTGTCAAAATCGAAGAGCTGAAAAGCGAAATAGCTGAGCAGAGTGAGGCAAGCAATGACTGAACACGTTCAAGTCGGTGGCCTGCAGGTCGCCAAAGTCCTGTTCGACTTCGTGAATAACGAAGCCATTCCCGGAACCGGCCTCACCGCCGACGCGTTCTGGGCCGGTGCCGACAAGGTCATCCACGACCTGGCGCCGAAGAACAAAGCCCTACTCGCCAAACGCGATGATTTCCAGGCGCGGATCGATGCCTGGCACCAGGCCCGTGCCGGCCAGGCCCACGACGCCGTGGCTTACAAAGCCTTCCTGCAAGACATTGGATACCTGCTGCCAGAAGCGGCGGATTTCCAGGCTACGACCCAAAACGTCGACGATGAAATCGCCCGCATGGCCGGCCCGCAGCTGGTGGTGCCGGTGATGAACGCCCGCTTCGCCCTCAACGCATCGAACGCCCGCTGGGGTTCGCTGTATGACGCGCTGTACGGCACCGACGCCATCAGCGAAGCCGATGGCGCGGAAAAAGGCAAAGGCTACAACAAGGTCCGCGGCGACAAGGTCATCGCCTTCGCCCGTGCCTTCCTCGACGAAGCCGCGCCCCTGGCGGCCGGCTCCCATGTCGACTCCACCGCTTACAAAATCGTCGACGGCAAACTGGTGGTCACCCTCAAGGGCGGCAGCAACAGCGGCCTGCGTGACGATGCCCAGTTGATCGGCTTCCAGGGCGATGCCTCGGCACCGACCACCGTGCTGTTGAAACACAACGGCCTGCACTTCGAAATCCAGATCGATGCCAGCACCCCGGTCGGCCAGACCGACGCCGCCGGCGTCAAAGACATCCTGATGGAAGCCGCGCTGACCACCATCATGGACTGCGAAGACTCGGTCGCCGCCGTCGATGCCGATGACAAAGTGGTGATCTACCGCAACTGGCTCGGCCTGATGAAAGGCGACCTGGCTGAAGAGGTCGCCAAAGGCGGCCAGACGTTCACCCGCACCATGAACCCCGACCGTGTCTACACCGCCGTCGACGGTTCGAGCGTGACCCTGCACGGCCGCTCGCTGTTGTTCGTGCGTAACGTCGGCCACCTGATGACCATCGACGCGATCCTGGACAAGCACGGCAACGAAGTGCCGGAAGGCATCCTCGACGGCCTGATCACCAGCCTGGCAGCGATCCACAGCCTCAACGGCAACACCAGCCGTCGCAACAGCCGCACCGGCTCGGTGTACATCGTCAAGCCGAAGATGCACGGCCCGGAAGAAGCCGCGTTCACCAACGAGCTGTTCGGTCGCGTCGAGGACGTGCTGAACCTGCCGCGCAACACCCTCAAGGTCGGGATCATGGACGAGGAGCGCCGTACCACGGTCAACCTCAAGGCCTGCATCAAGGCCGCCAGCGAGCGCGTGGTGTTCATCAACACCGGCTTCCTCGACCGTACCGGCGATGAAATCCACACCTCCATGGAAGCCGGCCCGATGGTGCGCAAGGCCGACATGAAAGCCGAGAAGTGGATCGGCGCGTATGAGAACTGGAACGTCGACATCGGCTTGAGCACCGGCCTGCAAGGTCGCGCACAAATCGGCAAGGGCATGTGGGCCATGCCGGACCTGATGGCGGCGATGCTCGAACAGAAAATCGCTCATCCGCTGGCCGGCGCCAACACCGCCTGGGTTCCCTCGCCGACCGCCGCGGCCCTGCACGCGCTGCATTACCACAAGGTCGACGTGTTCGCCCGCCAGGCCGAGCTGGCCAAGCGCGCCCGCGCATCGGTGGACGACATCCTGACCATCCCGCTGGCCGTCAACCCGAACTGGACACCGGAGCAGATCAAGAACGAACTGGACAACAATGCCCAGGGCATCCTTGGTTACGTGGTGCGCTGGATCGACCAGGGCGTGGGCTGCTCCAAGGTGCCGGACATCAACGACATCGGCCTGATGGAAGACCGTGCGACGCTGCGTATCTCCAGCCAGCACATCGCCAACTGGCTGCGCCATGGCATCGTCACCCAAGACCAGGTGATGGAAAGCCTCAAGCGCATGGCGCCGGTGGTCGACCGCCAGAACGCCAGCGACCCGCTGTACCGTCCGCTGGCACCGGACTTCGACCGCAACATCGCCTTCCAGGCGGCGGTCGAGTTGGTGATCGAAGGCACGAAGCAGCCCAACGGCTACACCGAGCCGGTGCTGCACCGTCGTCGTCGTGAGTTCAAGGCCGCCAATGGGTTGTGATTGAGCGGTAGACGCGGCACAAAAAAAGCCCTGATCGAAAGATCAGGGCTTTTTCATTGCAAAATCACCAAGCATCTGGCTGATGCTTGAGTCATTGCGGCAAGGGGATTTATCTGTGGGAGCAAGGCTTGCCCGCGATGAGGGCCGCGCGGTCCTTGGTGAACCGAGGCGCCTGCATCGCGGGCAAGCCTTGCTCCCACAGACAATCTTAGAGATCCATCCCCAACTCATGCTTGACCAACCCCAGCAGCTTGTCGGTATCGATCGGCTTGAGCAAAAAGTCCACCACGCTCAGGTGCATGGCTTCGATGGCGTCCTTCACGTCGGCATCGCCCGACACGATGATGATCGGCAGCGCCGCCCGCGGAGACTCGCGCACCAGGCGGATCAGCTCCAGGCCATCGACATTGCCCATGCGCAGGTCGGTGATCAACAGGCCAATCGATGGCTTGTTTTCCAGCATCTTGAGTGCCGTTTCACCACTGGCGGCGGTCATGCAGTGAATCCCGTCCAACGCCAGGATCTCCGACAGCAGCTCACGAGCGTCCTTGTCGTCATCGACGATCAAGACGCGCTGCGGCGGCAAGTCAGGTTCCAGCATGACGGCACTCAGCGCCTCGCGCTCGGCGTCACTCAAAATATCGTGGTCGGACATGGTGCTCTCTACGTTCTTTAAATCGATCCCCTGGCACAGTGGTCAGACATCGTTCTGCGGCGCTTCAATGTGCACTTCGTCGGATTTTTTTCCAAGAACATTCAATGAAGATTTTTCCGACGCCTTGCGTAGGATTTTTCCGTAAGCCCTCCCCTGTGCAGCGACCTAGACTTACGTCCAATGGGCACCCCGCGCTGAGGGGCCGACCATGGGAGAACGGATCGATCACAACAATTCAAAAAAGACTGCGTAATGGTTATGAAAAAAGCGGACGCCTTCACCCAGGCAGGGAAAACCGCGGTGTTGCAAAACATCCAGGGGACGCTGCAGTTTCTCCAGCGTTTCCCACCGTTCAACCAGATGGAAAACGCCCACCTGGCCTATCTGGTGGAGCAATGCCTGCTGCGTTTTTATGCGCCGGGCGAAACCATCATCAAACCAGCCGACGGCCCGGTGGAGCACTTTTACATCGTCAAGCAAGGCAGGGTGATAGGCGAACGTCCGCATTCGGCCAAGGGTGGCACCGAAACCACCTTCGAAATCACCACCGGCGAATGTTTCCCCCTCGCCGCGCTACTGGGCGAACGAGCCACGCGCACCGAGCACCGGGCCGGCGAAGACACGTTCTGCCTCCAACTGAACAAACAGGCCTTCATCAAGCTGTTCGCCCTGTCCGGCCCGTTTCGCGACTTCGCCCTGCGTGGGGTCAGCAGCTTGCTCGACCAGGTCAATCAGCAGGTCCAGCAGAAGTCCGCGCAAACCCTGGGCACCCAGTACTCCCTCAACACCCGGCTGGGCGAACTGGCGATGCGCCATCCGGTGAGTTGCAGCCCGGACACGCCGCTGCGCGAAGCCGTGAAGCTGATGCACGAACAGCAGGTCGGCAGTATCGTGGTGGTGAATGAGCAGAAAGTCCCGGTGGGAATTTTCACCTTGCGCGACCTGCGGCACGTGGTGGCCGATGGGGACGGGGATTTTTCCCAGGCCATCGTCGGACACATGACCCAGGCACCGTTTTTTCTCTCGCCGGACCACAGCGCCTTCGACGCGGCCATCGCCATGACCGAACGGCACATCGCCCATGTCTGCCTGGTCAAGGACCATCGCCTGTGTGGCGTGGTGTCGGAGCGCGATCTGTTTTCCCTGCAACGGGTCGACCTGGTGCACCTGGCCCGGACCATTCGCAACGCGCCAAAGGTGGAGAATCTGGTGGCCCTGCGCGGTGAAATTGGCCAACTGGTGGAGCGCATGCTGGCCCACGGCGCGTCGTCGACCCAGATTACCCACATCATCACCCTGCTCAACGACCACACCGTGAGCCGGGTCATCGAACTGACCCTGGCCGACAAGGGCGACCCGGGGGTGCCGTTCAGTTGGTTGTGTTTCGGCAGTGAAGGCCGGCGCGAGCAAACCCTGCACACCGACCAGGACAACGGCATTTTGTTCGAGGCCCGGGACGCCGCCCACGCCGCGCAGATCCGTGGTCTGCTGCTGCCCATCGCCCAACAGATCAACCAGAGCCTGGCCTTGTGCGGCTTCACCTTGTGCAAGGGCAACATCATGGCCGGCAACCCCGAGCTGTGTTTGTCCCGTGCCGAATGGGCCCGGCGCTTCGCGGCATTCATTCGCGAAGCGACCCCGGAAAACCTGCTGGGCTCGAGCATCTATTTCGACCTGCGGGTGGTCTGGGGCGATGAGCAAGGCTGCGAGCAGCTGCGCCGGCAGATCCTCGACCAAGTGGCCGACAACCGTTTGTTCCAGCGCATGATGGCCGACAACGCGCTGCGTCATCGCCCACCCGTGGGACGTTTCAGGGACTTCGTGCTCAGCCGCAAGAATGGCGAAAAGGCGACCTTGGACTTGAAAGTGCAGGGCCTGACGCCCTTCGTCGACGGCGCCCGTCTGCTGGCGCTGGCCAACGGCATCGAAGTCAACAATACCTTGGAACGCTTGCGGCAATTGGTCGTCAAGGAAGTGATCGAACCGCTCGATGGCGCCGCCTATGAAGAGGCCTATCACTTCATCCAGCAGACCCGCATGCAGCAGCACCAACTGCAAACCCGCGAGAACCTGCCCTACTCCAACCGCGTCGACCCCGACAGCCTCAACCATCTGGACCGACGCATCCTGCGCGAATCCCTGCGCCAGGCCCAACGCCTGCAAAGCAGCCTGACCGTGAGATATCAGCTGTGAGCATTTTTTCCTGGTTGCGCCCAGCCCAACCCATGTTGCCCGAAGAAATACAAAGGCGCCTGGAACGACTGCCGACGGCTTCAGCCTTGGGTGAATGCGACCTGCGGGAACAACGCTGGGTCGTGCTGGACCTGGAAACCACCGGGTTGAACCTGAACAAGGACCAGGTGCTGTCCATCGGCGCGGTGGTCATCGAAGACGGCGCCATCGACTTCAGCCAGCAGTTCGAACGCACCCTGCAATGCGATAAGCAGAAACTCGGGCCGAGTGTGTTGATCCATGGCCTGGCACCCAGCGCCATCGCCGCCGGCAGCGACCCGGCCGAGGCGCTGCTGGCGTTCATGGAGTTCGTCGGCGACAGTCCGCTGCTGGCTTTTCACGCGCAGTTCGATTCGCACATGCTCGGGCGCGCCTTGAAAGACTACCTGGGCTATCGCCTGCAGCATTCATTCCTCGACGTGGCGGACCTGGCCCCGATGCTTTGCCCGCAAGCCCATCTGCGCAAGTCAGGCCTGGACGAGTGGATCGACTGGTTCAAGCTGCAAGTCTTCGACCGCCACAACGCCAGCGCCGACGCCCTGGCCACGGCAGAACTGGCGCTGATCCTGTTCAGCCGCGCCCGCCAGCAACAGATCCACAGCCCACTTGACCTGCAACAGCGCCTGAGCCACTGGAAACGGCGGCAGCAGGCGCCTTCGCTCTAAACCCTCTGCTCCGCGGGTGGTTCACCTGTGGGAGCAAGGCTTGCCCGCGATGGCATCGCCTGGTTTGACAGCCAAACCGAGTCGCCTGCATCGCGGGCAAGCCTTGCTCCCACAGACCTACTTGGGCCCACAGACTTATTTGGGCCCACAGATCGGGTCCCGACCAGCGCCAATTGCTTTCCCGCCTACGCCTCTGCCACAATCGCGAACAATTCTCGTTACTTAAAACGTCGGTGATGCTAGGTGTCGTCAGTCCCCACCCCCCACAGTGATTTGGTTGGTGCGTTGTACCGCGACCATCGCGCTTGGCTATTGGCCTGGCTGCGACGCAACGTGGCGTGTGCGCACCGGGCCGAGGACCTGAGCCAGGACACCTTTGTGCGCTTGCTGGGTCGCGAGGAACTGAAGGCGCCCCGCGAACCACGGGCATTTCTGGTGGCCATCGCCAAGGGCCTGCTGTTCGATTATTTCCGTCGAGCGGCATTGGAGCAGGCCTACCTCACCGAACTGATGCTGATCCCCGAGGCCGAGCAGCCCTCGGTGGAAGAACAGCAAATTATCCTCGAAGACCTCAAGGCCATCGATCGCCTGCTCGGCAAACTGTCGAGCAAGGCCCGCGCAGCCTTCCTCTATAACCGCCTCGACGGCCTCGGCCACGCCGAAATCGCCGAGCGCCTGGGGGTTTCGGTGCCGCGCGTACGGCAATACCTGGCCCAAGGCATCCGACAGTGCTACATCGCACTTTATGGTGAGCCGACATGAGCCAGGCCCATGCCAAACCGGTCTCGGCCAGCGTGCTGGATGCCGCCATTGCCTGGCAGTTGTCCCTGGACTCGAGCAGCGCCCAGGAGCGTGAAGCCTTTGCCCAATGGCATGCCGCCGACGAAGAACACGCCCGGGCCTGGCGACAGCTGGGCATGCTTGACCAGCGCTTCAGTGTGGCCACCGGACCGGCGCGCGCCGCATTGCTGCAATCGCGGCTCAGCATACGCCGGCGGATACGCAAGGTCGGCAGCGGCCTGGCCAGTGTTGTCGCGGTCATCGGCCTGACGCTGTTTGCCGGCGATCGTTACCTGCCGCTGGATTACTGGCTGGCCGATCAGCGCACCGCGACAGGCGAACAGCGCACCCTGCGCCTGACCGACGGCACGCTGATCAACCTCAACACCCACAGTGCCCTGGACGTGCGTTTCGATGACAAGCAGCGCCGCATCGTCCTGCAGGAAGGCGAGATCCTGGTGGAAACCGGTCACGACGACCCGCGTCCGTTCATCGTCGAGACCCGCGAAGGCAGCCTGCGCGCCTTGGGCACACGGTTCCTGGTCAAGCGTGAAGACGAAGGCACGCGCCTGAGCGTGTTGAAATCCGCTGTGGCGGCGCATCCCCAGGCCACGGACAAGGAACTGATCCTGCGCGAAGGCCAACAAGTGCTGATGCACCGCGACGGCCTCGGGCCGACCATTGCCCTGAACCCCGGCGCCGATGCCTGGACCCGCGGCATGCTGGTGGTGGACAACGCGCGCCTTGAAGACCTGGTCCACGAATTGGGACGTTACCGGCGCGGCTACCTGGGCGTCGAGCCACAAGTGGCAGACCTGCGCATCACCGGCAGTTTCCCGCTGCACGACACCGACCTGGCCCTGACGGCCCTGCTGCCAAGCTTGCCGGTGCAGATCGAGCATCACACGCGGTGGTGGGTGGTGGTGGGGCCAAGGGCTGAAGCCAAACCCTGACGAATGTTGCGTCAGTGATGACGTCTTCGCGAGCAGGCTCGCTCCCACAGTGGAACAGCGGCGAACACCCAACAGGGGATCACCGAAGCTCAAATGTGGGAGCGAGCCTGCTCGCGATGAGGCCATCTGCCTCACCATAAAAACCAAGCTAGCCGCAAAACGAATCTAAATTATTTTCATCCACCCCTATCACTTTTCAATTTTCATCCGGCACCCAGGCAATTGAGAAATATTTCCATTCAGGAGCCGCCGTATGTCCCGCCCGCTAGACACCCTGTTGCGCCCCAGCCTGTTGGCCATCGCCATTGCCTTTGCCGTCCCGTTGACCAGCGCCCCGCTGCTGGCCGCCGAACAGGCCACGAGCGTGCGCACCTACAACCTGCCCGCCGCGCCACTGGCCAGCACCCTGAACCAGATCGCCAGCCAGGCCGGCCTCGCCCTGAGCCTGAATCCGTCCCTGGCCTCGGGCAAGACCTCGGCCCCGGTCCAGGGCCAGTTCGACGCCACCGGCGCATTGCGCGAGGCCTTGCGCGGCACCGGCCTGCAACTGGAACAAAGCAGCGCCGGCACCTACAGCCTGGTGGCGGTGCCTGAAGGCGTCATGGCCTTGCCGGAAACCAGTGTGATCGGTGCCGGCCTCAGCGAAACCGCGTGGGGCCCGACCGAGGGCTACGTCGCCACTCGCACCGCCGCCGGAACCAAGACGGATACGCCGATTGTCGAACTGCCGCGCTCCGTCTCGGTGGTCACGCGCCAACAGATGGAAGACCGTTCGGTTCTCAACCTCAATGACGCCCTGCGCTACACCGCTGGCGTGCAGAGCAGCGGCTACGGTTCGGATTCGCGCAACGACTGGCTGTTGGTCCGTGGCTTCATACCGACCCAATTCCTCGATGGCCTGCCGCTGCCCAAGGGCAACTACATCACGCCGAAAATCGAGCCCTGGAACCTGGAGCGCATTGCCGTGCTGCGTGGCCCGGCCTCTTCGGTCTACGGCCAGACGCCCCCTGGCGGCATGCTGGACATGGTCAGCCGTCGGCCACAGGCCGAAAGCAGCAATGAAGTCGAGTTGCAGGCCGGCAGCTACGAACATAAGCAGATCAACTTCGACAGCACCGGCAAAGTCGATGACGAAGGCCAGTTCCTCTATCGGCTCAGCGGCACCGTGCGCGACAGCAACGCCCAGGTCGATCACATCCCGGACAAGCGCTACAACCTCGCGCCGAGCCTGACCTGGAACATCAACGACGACACCCGCCTAACCTTCCTGTCCCAGTACACCCGCGACGACACCGGCATCACCGGGCAATTCTTGCCGCTGCAAGGCACCAAGCTCTCCTCGCCAGCGGGCAAGGTTTCCCACCACAAAAACCTCGGCGATCCGGACTGGGAATTCTACGACCGGACCTACTACGCGCTCGGCTATGCGTTCGAACATCGCCTGAACGACACCTGGCAGTTCCGCCAGAACCTGCGCTACACCAAGAGCGACCTGGAAACCCAGGGCATCTCCGCCGGCGGGCAATTCTGGCCGGCGGGGCCTGAGGAAGCGGTGAGCGCCGATGGCACCGTCAAGCGCAGTGCCAGCGTCATTGACGAAGACATCAGCCAGTTCGCCGTGGACAACAACTTCCAGGCCGACTTCCAGACCGGCGCCCTCAGCCACACCCTGCTGCTGGGCCTGGACCACCAGCGCTCCAACAGCAATTCGCGCTGGGATTGGGGTTCGACTGGCGTGCCGACCAGCAACATCCACAACCCGATCTACGGACAGGATTTCTCCAACGTCCAGTACTTCACCATGTACGACTACAACCAGAAAACCAACCAGACCGGCCTGTACGTCCAGGACCAGATCGCCCTGGACAACTGGCGCCTGACCCTCGGCGGTCGTGAGGACTGGATTCACACCGGCACCGTGTTCCACAACCTGAACGATGCGACCAACACCCAGCGCGACAAGAAATTCAGCGGCAACGCGGCGCTGAGCTATGTCTTCGATAACGGTGTGACGCCGTACATTTCCTTCGCCCAGTCGTTCCAGGCGGCGGCAGGTTCAACCGTCAACAGCACCGAAGCGTTCAAACCCACCGAAGGCGAACAATACGAAGCGGGTATCAAGTACCAGCCACCCGGCACCAAGACCCTGCTGACCGCCGCGGTGTTCGACCTGACCCAGAAAAACAACTCCGTTACCGAAAACAACGTCACCCGCCAAGTGGGTGAAGTCCAGGTGCGTGGTCTGGAACTGGAAGCCTCGGGCGACGTGACCGACAACCTGAAACTGATCGGTTCCTACACCTACAACGACAGCGAAATCACCAAGGGCACGGCGGCGGAAAAAGGCAAGCGCATGGCCCAGGTCCCGCGTAACCAAGCCACCGCCTGGGCGGACTACACCTGGCATAACGGCCCGCTGGATGGCTTCGGTGTCGGCGCCGGTGTGCGTTATGTCGGCGACACCTACGGCAACACCACCAACACCGACTGGGGCCATGTCGGGTCCTACACCGTGTACGACGCCTCGGCCCATTACGACCTGGGCCGTTTGAACAAGACCCTCAAGGGGGTCACGGTGGCGGTGGACGCGAAGAACCTCTTCAACAAGGACTATCTGTCCACTTGCGACGGCTTCTACTGCTACTACGGCGACCAACGCAACGTCGTCGCCAGCGTGAATTACAAATGGTAAACGGTTAGCATTTGCATGCCCACTTTAGCGGGCACTATGTGGGAGCAAGGCTTGCCCGCGATGGAGGCGACTCGGTTTCAGAAAGACCGCATCGCCTGTTTCGCGGGCAAGCCTTGCTCCCACAGATACCCCTCGCCACAAGGTGCCCTTTTGCATCCGGATCGCTCATGAAAAGCAAAACCATCCGCCGCTGGTCCTTCGTCCACACCTGGACCAGCCTGATCTGCACGGTGTTCCTGCTGATGCTGGCGATCACCGGGCTGCCATTGATCTTCCACCATGAAATTGAACACCTGCTGGGCGACGCCCCGCAGCTTCGGGAAATGCCCGCCGACACGCCGCCGCTGGACCTGCAACAACTGGTGGAAAAAGCCAAGGCTCACCGTCCAGGCGAAGTGGTCCAGTATTTTGGCTGGGACGATGACGAGCCCAACGGCGTCATCACCATCATGGCGCCTACACCGGGCACCGAACCCAATGCCTCCCACACCTTCATGCTCGATGGGCGTACCGGCGAGGCCCTGGAAATGCCCTCGGCCAATGGCGGTTTCATGATGGTCATGCTGCGCCTGCACGTGGACCTGTTCGCCGGGCTGCCGGGCAAGTTGCTGCTGGCGTTCATGGGCCTGCTGTTCGTGATTGCCATCGTCTCCGGGGTGGTCCTGTACCTGCCGTTCATGCGTCGCTTGAAGTTCGCCACGGTACGCCAGGACAAATCCACGCGCCTGCGCTGGCTCGACCTGCATAACCTGATCGGCGTGGTCACACTGGTCTGGGCGCTGACCGTGGGCGTCACTGGCGTGATCGCCGCCTGCGCCGACCTGATCATCGCCGCGTGGCGCAACGACAGCCTCAGCGCCATGGTCGAACCCTACCGCAACGCCCCGCCGCTGACCCAACTGGCGCCGGCCACCCGGCTGCTGGACATCGCCAAGGACGTCGCGCCGGGCATGGAGCCGAGTTTCATCGCCTTCCCCGGCACGCTGTTCTCCAGCGAGCACCACTACAGCGTCTTCATGAAGGGTGACACCCACCTGACCTCGCACCTGCTCACGCCGGTGCTGATCGATGCCACCACCCTGGACGTCACCGCCGTCGCCGAACGGCCGTGGTACATGGACGTCATGAGCCTGTCCCTGCCGTTGCACTTCGGCGACTACGGTGGCCGGCCAATGCAGATCTTCTGGGCGACCCTCGATGTACTGACCATCATCGTCCTCGGCAGCGGCGTCTACCTGTGGCTGGTGCGGCGTAAAGCGGCCAAGCGGGCAACCGTTGGCACGGAGGTCGCCTCGTGAGGCCTCGGCAGTCGAGTTTCTGGAAGGTGTTTGGTCTTCCCCTGATGATTGGTGCGCTCAGTGCGGCAGGGCTGTTCAGCGC
>NZ_MUOA01000086.1:0-35055 GCF_002001065.1 Pseudomonas sp. A25(2017)
CCTATTGGTGGCTCTACGTGCCCAAAGGCGGCTTGCGCCTGGGCCACATCGATGAAAGGGTAGGGGTAAGCCGCCAATAGATCCCCGCGCAGCAGGACGTAGGTGAAGTACACCAAGGGGTAGATCACCCAAAGCCCGATGTGGCCCAGGCGCAAGCCGCCTTTGGGCACGTAGAGCCACCAATAGGCGATGTACAGCAAGGGCACCACGTCGTGCAGCAACTCATCGGCCACGAACTGCCAGCCTTCGGGCTGCCAGAGGTGGCGCAGCAGCAGGTTGTAGGCCAGGCCGACCAGGGCGATGCTCACGGCGACGCCGCTGCGTGTACTGGGCCGTAGGAACCAGCGTCGGGTCGGGGATTGGCGGTGGGTCAATTCCCAGGTCAGGACGACCGCCACCAACAGGTTGGTCAGTACCGTGAAGAAGCTGAAGAAACTCACCAGCCCGCCCAGCAGGCTCGCGTCCAGTTTCCAGCGACCCAGCAGGATCAGGTACAGCTGGATGCTCAATCCCACCCAGCCCAGCAGTGCCGTCACCGATACGAAGCGCTGACGACCCTTGTCAATCCCCATGACTCAGACCGGCCGTTTAGTGCGCATCAACTTGATGTACAGGCGCTCGACCTTCTCCCGCGCCCACGGCGTCTTGCGCAGGAAGGTCAGGCTCGACTTGATGCTCGGGTCGCTCTTGAAGCAACGGATGTCGATGCGTTCGGCCAGGCCCGACCATTCGTAGTGCTGCACGAGGGCGTTGAGGATCTGCTCCAGCGTCACGCCGTGCAGCGGGTTGTTGTTGGGTTCGGTCATGGGAGGCCTTCGCGCTAAAGGTGTAAAGCCGCGCACCTTAGCCGAGGTGCCCCTTTGGTGGAAGCATAGCCTTCATCATGGCCGTCAGCGCCAGGCGCACTGTTACCGAATCCGAGATGATTCATGTCAGCAAAAGCTCTTTCTCTATTGAGAGCAGGACATTATCCTTGCGCCGCCTGCTGAAACGCTTCTTCTGTTGTGCCGAAGCCTCTGCGTCCAGCTTATTACCTGCTGAAAAATCTAAGAATGCTCGATGTCCAGACTCCGAAAGACAGCGCTGTCTTTTGGCGTATGACGAACGACTTTCTGTGGGTGCGGGCTTGCTCGCGAAGGCGATTTCACATCCGGCATAAAAGTCGCCTGACATGCCTCTTTCGCGAGCAAGCCCGCTCCCACAATGGTCCGCGTACACCCAATTACTTTTTTCAACTGAACCATGCCCCCGCAAGATCGTCATCTACAGTGACTACTTGCGCGGGACTCCTTAAAACGTCACGGAGAAACACACTATGAGCACTGAAGGTGCTTTGAGTCGAAGCCGTCTGCTACCGAGTTTGCTCGGCATTCTGCTTCTATTGATGGGCCTGGTCCTGTTGGCCGGGGGAGTCAAGCTGAGCACGCTTGGCGGCTCGTTGTACTACCTGCTGGCCGGTCTCGGCCTGGCGCTGACCGGCGTGCTGCTGATCATGGCCCGTCGCGCGGCCCTGGGCCTGTACGCGCTGGTGCTGTTCGCCAGCACCGTGTGGGCATTGTGGGAAGTGGGCCTGGACTGGTGGCAACTGGTGCCGCGCCTGGCGATGCTGTTTGCCTTGGGCATTGTCATGTTGCTGCCGTGGTTCCGTCGCCCGCTGTTGACCGCCGATGCCTCGTCCGTGGGTACCCGCGCATTGGGCGCAGCCGTGGTCATCGCCGGTGTTGCCGCGCTCGCCAGCCAGTTCACCAACCCGGGTGAAATCAAGGGCCAACTGGACCGCGACAGCGTGCCGGGCATGGCCAACACCGCACCGGCCATGCCGGACGGCGACTGGAACTCCTACGGGCGCAGTGCCCATGGCGACCGCTATTCGCCGCTGGCGCAGATCACTCCCGAGAACGTCAGCAAACTGGTGCCGGCCTGGACCTATCGCACCGGCGACCTGCCAGGGCCGAACGATCCGGGTGAAACCACTGCCGAAAACACCCCGCTGAAGGCCAACGGCATGCTCTACGTGTGCACGCCTCACAGCCAGGTGATTGCCCTGGAGCCTGAAACCGGCAAGGAAATCTGGCGTTTCGATCCGAAGCTTTCCACGCAAAAAGCGCAGAACTTCAAGGGTTGGGCCCACATGACCTGCCGTGGCGTGACCTATCACGATGACGCCGCGTACGCCTCTGCCGAGCAGAGCCCCACCGGTGCCGCCAGCACCACGCCGGCCAGCAGCGTATGCCCACGGCGGATCTTCCTGCCGACCGCCGACACCCGTCTGATCGCCCTCAACGCCGACACCGGCAAGATGTGCGAAGACTTCGGCGACAAGGGCCAGGTCGACCTGACCGCCAACATCGGCGGCTTCACGGCCGGCGGTTACTACTCCACGTCGCCACCGGCGGTCACCCAGAACCTGGTGGTGATCGGCGGCCACGTCACCGATAACGTCTCCACTGACGAGCCCAGCGGTGTCATCCGTGCCTACGACGTGCACACCGGCCAGCTGGTGTGGAACTGGGACAGCGGCAACCCGGACGACACCACGCCGATTGCCGAGGGCAAGACCTACACCCGCAACTCGCCGAACATGTGGTCCATGTTCAGCGTCGATGAAAAACTCGGCATGCTCTACCTGCCGATGGGCAACCAGACCCCCGATCAGTTCGGTGGTTTGCGCACACCGGAATCGGAAAAATACGCCGCTGGCCTGACCGCCCTGGACATCGCCACTGGTAAGGTGCGCTGGTACTTCCAGTTCACTCATCACGACCTGTGGGACATGGACGTCGGCGGTCAACCGACCCTGATGGACCTGAAGACCGCCGATGGCGTGAAACCCGCTGTATTGGCCTCGACCAAGCAGGGCAGCCTCTATGTGCTGGACCGCAGCAATGGCCAGCCGATCGTGCCGATCAAGGAAATCCCTGTGCCGCAAGGCGCGGTGGAAGGCGACCACACCTCGCCGACCCAACCGATGTCCGACCTGAACTTCGTGCCGCCGGTCCTCAAGGAAAGCGACATGTGGGGCGTGACCCCGTTCGACCAGATGCTCTGCCGGATCGACTTCAAGTCGCTGCGTTATGACGGCATGTTCACGCCGCCGTCGCTGCAAGGCTCGATCGTCTACCCAGGCAACTTCGGCGTGTTCGACTGGGGCGGCATTTCGGTGGACCCGGTGCGCCAGATCGCCTTCGTCAACCCGAGCTACATGGCGTTCAAGTCGAAGCTGGTGCCAGCGGCCGAAGTGGCGGGTGGCCCGGGGCGCAAGAGCGAAACCGAAGGCGTGCAGCCGAACAAGGGCGCGCCATATGGGGTGATCCTCGAAGCGCTGCTCTCGCCAATGGGCCTGCCTTGCCAGGCGCCTGCGTGGGGTTATGTGGCGGCCGTGGACCTGACCACCAACAAGACCCTGTGGAAGCACAAGAACGGCACCGTGCGCGACAGCTCGCCGGTACCGATCCCGCTGAGCATGGGCGTCCCGAGCCTGGGTGGCCCCTTCACCACCGCCAGCGGCCTGGCGTTCCTGAGCGGCACCCTCGACCAGTACTTGCGTGCCTATGACGTGAAGAACGGCAAGCAACTGTGGGAAGGCCGCCTGCCCGCCGGCGCCCAGACCACGCCGATGACCTACACCGGCAAGGACGGCAAGCAATACGTGCTGGTTGTTGCCGGTGGTCACGGTTCCCTGGGCACCAAGCAGGGCGATTATGTGATCGCCTACAAACTGCCGGATTAAGCTCAACCGGCGACCATGAAAAAGGCGACACCCTTGCGGGTGTCGCCTTTTTTAATACCCGGATGTCACCCCAGTTAACCGTGGGAGCAAAGCTTGCTCGCGATGCTGACGCCTTGGTCTTCAGGTGGCCCGCGTTATCGTTCATCGCGGGCAAGCCTTGCTCCCACAGGTCACCATGGGCAAGCGATCTTGTTTACAGTTCGATCTTGACGGCCTGGGAAGCGCGGGTCGCCTTGGCGCGGGCGGCTTCGATGGATTCGTCGCGGGCCAGGGCCACGCCCAGGCGGCGCTGGCCGTTGACTTCCGGTTTGCCGAACAGGCGCAGGGCGGTGTCCGGTTCACTCAGGGCCGCGCCCAGGTTGGCGAAAGCGGTCTGGGTCGATTGGCCTTCCACCAGGATCACCGCCGAGGCCGAAGGGCCGAACTGACGGATCAGCGGGATCGGCAGGCCGAGAATGGCGCGGGCATGCAGGGCGAATTGCGACAGGTCCTGGGAGATCAGCGTCACCAGGCCGGTGTCGTGTGGGCGCGGCGAGACTTCGCTGAACCACACCTGGTCACCCTTGATGAACAGCTCGACGCCAAACAGGCCGCGACCACCCAGGGCCTCGGTCACTGCCTTGGCGACGCGCTCGGATTCGGCCAGGGCCACCGGGCTCATGGCTTGTGGCTGCCAGGATTCCTGATAGTCGCCCTTTTCCTGACGGTGGCCGACCGGTGCGCAGAAGGTCGTGCCGCCGACGTGACGCACGGTGAGCAGAGTGATTTCGTAGTCGAAATCGATGAAACCTTCGATGATCACCCGGCCCTTGCCAGCACGGCCGCCTTCCTGGGCGTAGTCCCAGGCTTTTTGCACGTCATCGGTACTGCGCAGCAGGCTCTGGCCCTTGCCCGAGGAACTCATCACCGGCTTGACCACGCACGGGAAACCCAGGGTTTCCACGGCCTTGCGGTAGTCTTCCACGGTGTCGGCGAAGAAGTACGGCGAGGTCGGCAGGCCCAGTTCTTCGGCGGCCAGGCGACGGATGCCTTCACGGTTCATGGTCAGTTGCGCGGCGCGGGCGGTGGGGATCACGGTGAAGCCTTCGGCTTCCAGTTCCACCAGGGTGGCGGTGGCGATGGCTTCGATTTCCGGCACGATGAAATGCGGCTTCTCGGCCTCGATCACCGCACGCAGGGCAGCACCGTCGAGCATGTTGATCACATGGCTGCGGTGGGCCACTTGCATGGCCGGCGCGTTGGCGTAGCGGTCCACGGCAATCACCTCGACGCCCAGGCGCTGCAGTTCGATTACCACTTCCTTGCCCAGCTCACCGCTGCCACACAACAAAACGCGGGTCGCGGTGGGCGACAATGGGGTTCCGATACGGGTCATCTGAAGGTCCTCAAACAGGAGCGGATCATCGGGGCGCGCGCCGGGCGAGCTTCCCATGGGGAGAAAACGCGGCATTTTACATGAACCGCGTCAGCCGGCGACGGCCTGTTTGCGCAGACGCCAGGCCATGATCAGCCAGACGGCGGTGACCCCGGCGAATTTCGAGAGCAGGGCGGTGATCACCACGGCGGGCGTCAGGGCGTCGATCAGGCCGAAGAAGATGAACGTGTCCAGGGGAATGCTCAGGGCCGAACTGATCCACAACCGATCATGCAGTGGGCGCTTGGTGATGGTGAACACCAGCCAATCGATGCATTCGGACACGGCGAACGCCGTGGCGCTGGCCAGGGCGATGGTTGGGTCCGAGGTGACGTAGGACAACACCAGCGCCACCAGCATCGCCGCGATGGCGCCGTGGCCGAAACGGGTCTGCACCATGTCCCGCAGGATAAACACCAGGCCGCCCCAGGCCGACCAGATGATGTCCAGGTGCGGCGCGGCGGAAAACGCGAAGTTGATCAGCACGACGCTGCTGATGTAGGCGAGCAGGAAAAGCATGGGGCGGGGTACCTGGTGGAATGTTGATCAAGACATTAAAGGACAGCGATGGCCCTGTGGGAGCAAAGCTTGCTCGCGAAACAGGCGACTCGATTTCTGAAAGACCGCATCGTCCTCATCGCGGGCAAGCCTTGCTCCCACAGAAGCCTTGCTCCCAAAGAGGGTTGTGTTCAGTCAGCGGGTGCAGGGTACTTCAGCCACCGCCCGTCCCTCAATCGTCCTCACTGTCATCCAGCTTCCAATACCCCACCGCCTTCACAAAGTCCTGGTCCAGGCCTTTCTCTTCCAGCAACACCTTGCGAATCTGCCGCGACACCTTGCTCTCGGTCGCGACCCAGGCGTACAGCTTGCCGCCGGGCATGTCCAGCTGTTGCACGGTGCGCAGCAGGTTGTCCTGGCGCCCCTCGCGCAGCACCCAGATCACGTGCACCTGCGCCGGGCTTTGGAGAATCTGCTGCTCGGCGCCGTTTTCCACTTCCACCACCACCAGGGCACGCCGGTTGGGCGCCAGGCCTTCGAGGCGACGGGCGATGGCGGGCAGGGCGGTTTCGTCGCCGATCAGCAGGTAGCTGTCGAAGATGTCCGGCACGATCATCGAGCCCCGTGGCCCGGCGATGTAGAGGTATTGCCCGGGCGTTGCCTGGGCCGCCCAGGTTGCAGCGGGGCCGTCGCCGTGGAGCACGAAATCGATGTCCAGCTCCAGGGTATCGAGGTCATAGCGGCGCGGGGTGTAGTCGCGCATCTCGGGCATCGGGCCCTGGGCCTTGTCGATGCTGGGGCTGAAGTTTTCCAGAGCGGCGTGTTCCTCGGCGTTCTGCGGGAACAGCAATTTCACATGATCGTCCGTACCCAGGCTGGCGAACCCGGCCAGTTCCGGCCCGCCGACGGTGATGCGGCGCATGCGTGGGGTCAGGTCCTGCACCCGCAACACTTGCAGGCGACGGCGTTTGATCTCATGGCTGACACGATGAATAGTGTTTGGATCGACTTCGGTCATTGGCTTGACTCCGAGACAGGTGGACGGTCGGGGCCGTCGATGATGGCTTTGGCGGTGTCGTTGAGCAGGTCGCGCACCCGCCGGATTTCTTCCGGGCTCCAGTGGCCAGGGTGCTTTTGCAGGGCATGGCGCAGGTTATACACCGCTTCATGGATCTCCGGGGGACGATCATGGCCGCGCAATGTGCGCTTGCTGATTTCAATGCGCGTACGCACCTCATCCAGCACTTCGGCCTGCTTCTCCAGGGATAGACGTCCGGCATCGGTTACGCTGTAACACTTTTTTCCGTCTTCGACGCCGCAACTGATCATCGCGTTCATTTCCAGGAAGGTCAGGGTCGGATAGATCACACCGGGGCTGGGGCTGTAGGCACCCTCGAACATGTGCTCTATCCGGCGGATCAGGTCGTAGCCGTGGCATGGCTGCTCGGCAATCAGCGCCAGCAACAACACCTTCAAATCACCGGCGGCGAAGACCCGGGGGGCCCGGTTGCCACGCGAACCTGTCGGGCGTCGTTCGAAACCGTCGTGTTCGCGTTTGGAGGAAGAGTCGGAATGAGAATAAAGGGCGTTCATATGCTGTCTCCGTTCTGCATATAGATAGCACTCAGATATATCTTGAATAAAAGATATATCTTTTAACTTGATTGTTTTTCGCAAACTAAGATACATCTTGGTTTGGCGGCGGGTTACTTGGGTTCAGGAAAGGACCTTACCTGAATGCTCAATGTATGCGGGATGCGGCGGCATACATTTGTAATGATAAAAGTGGCGTAGGCTTAAAATGTGGGCTGTTTCTGACATCCAAACTTATGTTTTATCGAAAACTGCGTATTTTTCGCTCTTTCGTATATTGGATTTACTACAAGCCTATAGGAATCTTCCTGCTTTTTTTTAGTTAAAGAGCGCCGATCATGCTCGGCGTTGGAGGGCAAGCCAAATTGCGCTTGGTTTGCAAATTTCAACCTTTTCTCTTTATTGCTAAGAACAGGTGTTAACAACATGCTCAAACAACTCGTATCCAGTACTGCCCTGGTCGCCGCCGCCCTGGGTTCTTCGCTGGCATTTGCTGCCGATGATGCTCGCTCGTCGATCCACATCACTGCGAACATCCCGACCCAGCAGTTCCATGTGCAGCCACGCAACCCTGACTTCGGTAAAGACGAAGTCATGAGCTACAACACGGTCAGCGGCACCTTGACTTCGTTGCGCCAGACCTACGACGTGAAAAACACCGAAGGTTCGGTAAACGCCTATATCGAAGGCGGCCCGGCCGCGCTGTACAACGGCAGCAACTCCATCGCCCTGACCACCGCCTTCAACGGCGTCACCCTGACCGCCATACCGCAGGAAGTGGTGGACGATGCGACCTCCACGCCAGGCACCCAGGCCGACATGACCATCGTCGCGGCCAGGCCCCTGGACACCCAGAACGGCCTGTACACCGCTGACATGACCGTCATCTTCGACGCCGTGCCGCGCCCGTAAGGCCATTCGCTGCCCGGTGAGTCTCTCCTCGCCCATGGGCATCGCCGCAGGCCGACCGGCCCTCCCCAGCCGGTCGGCCTGTACCTGAAACGCCCCGATAGCACGCTGAATATGAGAATCCGTTGATGTTTCCGATGACACCCATCGCAGGTGCGCTCGCGCTATTTTTGTGCGCGACAGCATTGGCCGCGCCAATCGCCCCCGGTACGACGCCAAGAAGCCTGTTGTCCCAGGCCAAGGGCCTGCCGGCGGAGTTTGAAGCCCACTTCTTCGATGTGCCACTCGCGGTTCGTATAGAACTCAATCAGCAGTATCTCGGCGAAGCCATGGTGGTCTTGACGCGAGATGATCGCATTACCTTGCTGGAATTCACCGAAACGCAAGACAGCACGATAAAGGCCGTCGAGCGCGAACAATGGGAGCAACGCCTCAAGCAGGGACAAGTGCTGGGCGCGTGTGAAACCAACTGCACCGGCGGGCTGTTGGCCGTGCATTACAGCCTCGAGAATTCATTGGTGTCGATCCTGACCCAGGATGTCGAGCGCGCAACTGAAGCCAAGCGTTTCTACGATCAGCCGGAAGGCGGCAGCCTCGGCCTGATCTTCAATAACCAACTCAATATCAACGGTGGCCAGAAACAGGACACCGGTGGGCGGTATGGCCTCAATGCCAGTTCCAGCGTGGGTAACTGGAGCCAGTCGCTGGACCTTCAGCTCTCGCGTCTTGGCGGGCCGGACGACAAGCTCTACCACGCCGTCCATGAGCTCTATACCCAACGGGAAATGGAAGGCAATTTCTTCCGCCTGGGTTACTTCACGCCCGGTTCCGATGGCTTGAATCGCCAGATCCGTTCGTTCGGCGCCAACCCGGACACCGCGCTGGGGGTGATGTACGGCAGCTCCGACAGCCTGGTGATCGACAATCCCAAGCCCAGCGTCTACCCCATTTATGTCACCGCCAGCCGCCAGGCGTCGGTGGAAATTTATCGCAGCGGCCTGCTGATCAATACCCAGGCCGTCAGCGCTGGCTTGCAGAGCCTGGACACCCGCCCGTTGCCCGGCGGTATCTATGAAGTGGAAGTGCGGCTGATTGAAGATGGGCAAACCACCGCCACCAGCCAGGAGCTGGTCTACAAGCCCAACAACTGGAACAGTACCGAGGACCGCTGGCGCTACAACCTGTTCGCCGGTCGCGAAACCCGGCTGTGGAGCAACTGGGAAGATCAGCCCTCGGGTTTCACGACCGCCGGCATCGGCGTCAACTACCTGCTGCACCCACGGGTGATCCTCGGTGCGTCCACGCGCCAGGTGCAGGACAAACTGCAAGTGGGCACTTCGATCGACTGGACGCTCGCCAGCAACACCAGCCTGTACGCCAACGTCTACCAGACCCAGCAGTACGGCACCGGCATGGACTTGCAAGGCCTGTACAGCTACGGCCATGGCAGCATCGTCGCCAGTCACAACCGCAGTTGGCTCGACACCCGCAACACCTACGAAACCTTGTCGGACGGCACCCGTGTCCGCCAGCGCAACGTCTACGTCGGCCAGACCAGCAATTCATCGCTGTCGGTCAATCATCGCTTGAGCAACAAGAACTCCATCAACGGCCGGTTGGCCTACAGCGAAGGCAACGTCCAGGGCACCGGCCTGGACTTGGGCTGGACCCAGCGCACCACGCTGCGTGGCAGCGATGCCAACTGGCGGCTGTCGGTGTTCGACCGCCCCGGCACTTCGAGCACCGCCGACAAGCGCAACCGTGGCCTGGACCTGAGCCTCAGCGTCGCCTTGGGCGGGCCGGGCGAATACTGGTCGGGCAGCGTCGGCACCCGCACTTCGCGCGATGGCGCGCGGGACAACAATGCCTCGGTTTCGTATCGCCGCGACTTGGAAGACCACGTCTTGCAAAGCGTCTCCGCCACGGCGCTGGCCGACACCTATGGCGTCGGGCTGTCGGGTATCGCCAGCTTCATGACCGAGTCGATGTACGGCGATGGCTTCATCCAGCGTTCCTCCTACAACGACAACCTCACCGGCGGTTTGAACCTGAGCAGCACGGTGGCGGTGGGCGGGCAGAAAGCCGCCTTCACCGGCGTGCCCCAGGGGCGCGGTGCCGGCATGATCGTCGACGTGGAAACCGACCTGGACGACATCATCCTGCGGGCCGACGACTTGACCGGCGGCAGCACCACCTTGCACCCGGGCCGCAATTTCGTGCCGATCACCGCCTACAAGAACAGCATGGTGACCTTCGATTTCGACGGCGTGCATCCGCCGGCGGCGAACATCGAGCCGTCCCGCACCCGTTATCACCTGAACAAGGGCGGGGTGGATTACCGCAAGATCAGTGTGCTGAGAACCGTGACCGTGCTGGGTCGTCTGTTGGACGAACAGGGGGAACCGCTCAAGGGCCATCACGTGATCAACCACGCCAGTCGCGGTGTCAGCGAGGCGGACGGGTTCTTCTCCATGGAAATGAATGCCGGCTCGCCCACCCTGGAGGTGCGTTATGGCAGCGAGTTGTTCTGCCGGTTCCGCCTCGACCCGGACAACGCGAGCCGCGAAGGCGATGTGCTGATGATCGGTGACTTGCGCTGCACGCCGGACACCCTGGCCGATACGACGCTGGCCGAGACCGGGACGAAACAGCGCTCATGAGACCGTGGGAGCAAAGCTTGCTCCTGAAACTGTGGGAGTAAAGCTTGCTCCTGAAACTGTGGGAGCAAAGCTTGCTCCTGAAACTGTGGGAGCAAAGCTTGCTCCTGAAACTGTGGGAGTAAAGCTTGCTCCTGAAACTGTGGGAGTAAAGCTTGCTCCTGAAACTGTGGGAGCAAAGCTTGCTCGCGATGAACGATAACGCTGTTCACCTGAAGAGCGAGGCGCCTGCATCGCGGGCAAGCCTTGCTCCCACAAGTGAATTGCTCACCTACCTATTTGCAGCGATTTGTCTTGATTGTATGAGGTTGTATAAATGAAACCCTTATCGGTTGCAGTGCGCAGCGTGGTCTCGGTGTTGTTGTTTGCGTGCGCGCCTGCGGCCAATGCCTTGACCCAGGATATCAGCGCTCTGTTCAGGCCTGACCCATCGAAACCCAATGAGAATACCTTTCTCAATACCACGCCTATCAGTGGTTACTGCGCAGATAGACCGTCGGACTGCAGGGCGACAGGAATGTTCAGCGTTCGATTACGTCTCTCTGCCAATACGATCAGTCCTATCCAGGCGAATCATGAAGATCCTCGGCAAGGTGCGATGTTTAAAGTGCCTGCCAGTTGGCGTCCGGTACAAGTTACCCATACGGGGACGGGCGAAATAGAAACTGTTGAAGTGCGCTGGTCCGGCTTTGGGTCGAGACAATTGTTCTCCAATAGTGTGATCGAATTGGTAGGTGGCGGCGCGAGCGTTTGGGGAGCCCACCGGGCGTTATGGAGCGGTCTTGAATGGGTGTATGCGCCTTTGCCATGTCAATACAGCGGTGTTTCACTCTATAACATTACGAGTTATGCCTTTTTCTGGAAGGTGCCGACAGAAGGTGTGTGTGGGAAAACGGCCCGATACTTGATCCCTGCCATGAGCTACAACTATCTGGACTTTGCCTACGAGCTGCGCACCCCCAACCCACTGAAAATGTCGTCCGGCCAATACACCGGGTCGCTGACCTATAGCGTTGGGCCAGGGCAGGACATTGACATGGGCGATGTCATGATCCCCAACGATTCGGCGCTCACGCTCAACTTCAAGCTTGACGTCGAGCACACCCTCAAAGTCGAAGTCCCCCCCGGCGGCAACCGGGTCGAACTGGTCCCCCAGGAAGGCTGGCAATCCTGGCTGAACAGCGGCCACAAACCCACGCGGTTGTTCCGCGACCAACGCTTCCATATCTCCGCCTCTTCCCGTTTCAAGATGGCACTCGAATGCCAAACCGTCAGCGGCAATACCTGCGCGATCTCCGAAGCCGGCACCGGCCATGCCGTGCCAGTGGACGTCAGCGTGACCCTGCCCAATGGCTTGACCGACGCCGCCGGGCAACCGGTCAATCGTCGCCGGTTGCTGCGTGACGGCAGCGGTACCGAACTGTTCCAGCCGGGTTTCTACGTCGATCGTAGGCCGGGCACCCTGCACTTTGAAGTGGCCCGTAGCAGCGTCGAAGAGATGCTGGACAGCGGCGCCAAGGCCTACACCGGTTACGTCACGGTGATCTGGGATTCGGAAATTTAAAAAGGAGTGGCTTGGGCAGTCCGGGCCGATTTGAGGGTGAGGTAGAGATGAAGCAGTTACCAATGGCAGTGCAAGGCATGGTATCGGTGGTGGTGTTGACCTGTGTATCGACGGCTCATGCCGTCAGCAAGGATGTCAGCGCCATATTCAGGCCCGATCCCTCGAAGCCCAATGAAAACACCTTTCTCAATACCACCCCGGTCTCGGGTTATTGCGCGCTGTATCCGGCGGTCTGTGAGAGGGAAAAAATGTTCAGCATCCAGCTGCCCATTGCCTTCGAGTCTACCGGTCCCATTCAAGCCAATCATGGGGATTCCCGGCAAGGGGCGATGTTTGATGTGCCCGCCACTTGGCGCCTGGCACAGGTGATCCATACCGATACGGGCGAAACTGAAATCGTTCAAGTTCGTGTCTCCGGCATCGGTTCGCGCTACCGACTCCCTGTCAGCGTCATCAGTCTGGTGGGTGGCGGTGTGGATCTCACAACCGCCCATAACAGGTTATGGAGCGGCTCCAGTTTCAAGTACGCGCCTTCGCCCTGTCAGTCCACCCATTTCGGGACCATGAACGAGTACATCTATAACTTCTTTTGGAAGACGCCAACCGAGGGGGTGTGTGCCAAAAAGGCCGCCTACTTGATCCCCAGCATTGCCTACCACTTCTTGGACTTCGCCTACGAACTGCGCACACCCAACCCCTTGAAGATGTCGTCCGGTCAATACCGGGGCTCGGTGAGCTATGGCGTTGGGCCGGGGCAGGACTTCGATATGGGTGACGTCATGCTCCCCAATGACTCGGTGATTACCCTCAATTTCAAACTCGACGTCGAGCACACCCTCAAGGTCGAAGTGCCCCCCGGCGGCAACCGCGTGGAACTGGTGCCCCCGGAAGGCTGGCAAGCCTGGCTGAACAGTGGGCGAAAACCGGCTCGGCTGTTTCGCGATCAACGCTTCCATATCTCGGCCTCGTCACGTTTCAAGATGGCCATCGAATGCCAGCACACCAGTGGCAATACCTGCGCGATCGCCGAAACCGGCACCGGCCACGCCGTGCCGGTGGATGTCAGCGTGACCCTGCCCGACGGCTTGACGGACAGCTCCGGGCAACCGGCCAACCGTCGCCGGTTGCTGCGTGACGGCAGCGGCACCGAACTGTTCCAGCCGGGTTTCTACGTCGATCGTAGGCCGGGCACCCTGCACTTTGAAGTGGCCCGTAGCAGCGTCGAAGAGATGCTGGACAGCGGCGCCAAGGCCTATACCGGCAACGTCACGGTGATCTGGGATTCGGAAGTCTGAGCGGCCTTGAGGCCAGCCATATTCAGTGAATTACGTTTAATGCATGAGGTTGAAAAAGTGATGAAGCATTTATGGGCATGGGTTGGGTTCTATCTGTTTTGCGGCATGGCCCAGGCCGGGCCGCAGATTGGTGTCGGGGTGGTCTACGACTACCTGGACGGCGACAAAAGCACCTACATGAAACGGGTGTTCAACGGCGGGACGTCCACGGCGTTCGTCAAGGTCAATATCCTGGAAATCATCTACAACGAGGACGGCACCTACCAGGAAGTGCCGCTGCAGAACCAGGCCAGTGCCCAGGCCAAGGACGGCCTGATGGCCAGCCCGGCGCGGCTGATCGTACCGGCCAACGGGGTGCAGGGCACGCGGTTGCTGTTCATGGGCAACCGCGACAAGGAGCGTTACTTCCGGGTGCGTTTCGTGCCGGTAGTGCCGGAAGCCGAAGACGAGTTCGCCATCAGCGCCGAAGAACGCGAGGAATATAAAAAGGAACGCGTGGCCGCCGGGGTCAAGATCCTGGCGGGTTACGGCACCGTGTTTTTCGTGCGGCCCAAGGACACCCGTTACGAGACAGTGATCGAGGACAGCGCCAGCCGCTACCAATTGCGTAACAACGGCAACACCGTGTTGGTGATCGATGAGTTCAAGGACTGCGTGGCGAAGAAAGACAACGACTGCAAGCCGACCACCAAGCATCACGTCAAGAGCGGCCAGAGCTTTGCGTTCGACAAGGAAGCGGGGCGTGAGTACCGCTTCACCCTGGTCGAAGGCAACCAGAAAAAGAACGTCGAGATCAAAGGTTGATGGCCGCCGTCGCCGAGCCGTCGTGGGTGCCAGAGGTAATCAAAATGTTCAAGACCAAAATGTTCAAGGCATTGATACGCCCCCTCGCATTGACTGCCCTGACGTTGCCCTGGGCTGCGGCCTGGGGCGCGGTCGAGCGGGAAACGTTCGAAGTCTACGTGACCATCCCGACGCTCGACTTCTATGTGCTGCCCCTCGACCCGCAATTGGTCCAACGCGAACAGCGCCTGCCCTTCAGCACCATCACCACCGACCTCAGCCCCTTGCGGGCGACCTACGAGGTGAAGAACAGCAACGGCGCCATCGGCGCACGTCTGGGGGAAGAGGCGTACCTGTCCAATGGGCGTGAGCGCATTGACTTGCGGGTGATGTTCAACAACGTCGTATTGACCCTGGATTCGGCCCAGGTGGTCTCGGCCACCGAAGCCCGGCCCGGGCGCCAGGTGCCGCTGGAAATCGCCGCCATCAAACCCGCTGACGACTACAAGCCCGGCGATTACTACGGCACGGTGCACATGGTGTTCGATGCGACTGCGCCGTAGAGCGAGCCAGCGCAAGTGCATGGAGTGGTAAGGCTCATGGAGTGGAGCATCTGCATGAAGCTCTGTGGCGAGGGAGCTTGCTCCCGCTCGGCTGCGCAGCAGTCGCAACGGTGGCATGGCTGAAGCGTTTTTCAGCGGGTTGAAAAGCGAGGGCGGCTTCGCCACCCAGCGGGAGCAAGCTCCCTCGCCACAGGTGCTATTAACTATAAAAAAGGAGTCAAACATGTTTAAAAAGAGGGTGTTCGTGACTGCTCTGGCTGTCGCGGCCTTGAATTCTTCGTGGGTAATGGCGGCCGATGATGCACGCTCGTCCATTCACATCACCGCCAACATTCCGAACAAGCAGTTTCATGTGCAGCCGCGGGATCCGGAGTTTGGCAGGAACGAAGTGATGCACTACAACCCTGTGACACAACGTCTGAGTATTGTGCGCCAGACCTTTGATGTAAAAAACACGGAAGGCTCCGTGCATGCCTATATCGAGGAAGGTCGGGCTTGGCTGAGCAACGGGACAAGTCAGATTGACCTGTGGGTAGCATTCAACCGGACGATGCTGAGCAGTGTGCCTCAGGAGGTGGTGGATGATGCTTCCTCCACGCCAGGCACCCAGGTCGAGATGCTTATCTATCCATCCAGTCGTCCTGGTGGAGAAGAACCAGGCCTATACACCGGGAGCTTCACTGTCATCTTCGATGCAGTCCCTCGCGTGACCCTGTAATCCAGAGCCCTTGTGCAAATCATTGCCTCGCCACCAACGGCTTGCACTGGGTATGAGTCCCCGGCTGCAAGTAGGGCGAGAGAAACGGCGCCATGCCCTTGAGCACTTGCACCGGCAAGGCCGAGGTGAATTTGAAGTTCTGCGCCGAGGCCCCCGGGACGTAGGCGGTGAGGGTGCCGAAATGGCTGTCGCCGATAAAGAACACGAAGGTGGCGGTGCGGTTGATCGACTTGGAACTGATCACCCGCCCGCCGGAGCCGATCGCTTCGATGCGGTTGTCGCCGGTACCGGTCTTGCCGCCCATGGCCAGCGGTGTACCGTCGGCCAACTTGAAACTGCCGGCCACGCGTTTCGCGGTGCCGGCATCCACCACCTGGGACAGCGCACCGCGCAAGGCCTGGGCCACTTCCACCGGCATCACGCGCTTGCCGTTATCCGGATTGCTCACCAGCCGTGTCTCGTAAGGCGTACCGACGGCAAAGTCCAGGCTGTCGACGCGCAGCGCGGGCTTGCGGATGCCATCGTTAAGGATGGTGCCCACCAGTTCCGCCAACGCGGCGGGACGGTCGCCGGAGCTGCCGATGGCGGTGGCCAGCGACGGCACCAGGTGGTCGAACGGATAGCCGACCTGCTGCCAGCGCTGGTGAATATCCAGGAAGGCTTCAATCTCCAGCATGGTGCGGATGCGACTGTCGCGGGCGCTCTTGTGCCGGCTCTTGAACAGCCAACTGTAGACTTCCTGGCGCTCGAACTCACTGGCCTTGACGATCTGGCTGAACTTGGCGTCGGGGTTGTTCAGCAGGTAACCCATCAACCACAGGTCCAGCGGGTGGACCTTGGCGATAAAGCCTTGGTCCGGCAGGTCATAGGCGCCGGGGCCATAGCTTTGATAGAGCCGTTCCAGGCGTTCGTCGGTGAGTTTTTCGGCGCTCTTGGCCGATTTCAAGTGCGCGCGTATGAAGCGGTTGAAATTCTCCTGGCTGTCGTTGGGAAAGAAATAACGGTGTACGGCGGCCAGGCGGATCGCCGTAGGGCGCATGCCGTCGAGGAAGGTTTCCAGGCGCTGGCCGGTGTCCTTTTTCTGGTACTTCTTCCAGAACCTGAGCAGGAACGAGGTGCCTTCGCGGTCGGCGAATTGGGCCAGGTATTCCTGGCGGCGCGGGTCCTTGTCGTCCTTGAGCAGCTCGGAACTGTTATTGGGGCCGGCATAGGTGGCGTAGCGCACCAGGTCGCGCATCAGGCGGATGAACGGCAGGTTGATCGATTCACGCAAGGAGTCGCGCAGTGTGGGAATGCGGCCGTTGTCTTCTTTACGGAAGTTGTGGAAGGTGTGCAGCCCGCCGCCGGTAAAAAATGCCTCGCCGGGGCTGGCTGAATAGGTGCGGTCCAGCGCGGCCTCGAGCATTTTCGGCAGGCTGCGGTCGGTGTTCTGGATCAGGTAGTCCACGGCCCAGCGGGAGAGGTGGTCCGGCTCGGCGATGTCGACTTTCTTCAATTCCGCCGGGGTTTGCTGGGCATAGCGCTCGTGCAGTTCGGCGATGATCTGCAGATACGTGGTGAGTACCCGCAACTTGGCAGTGGAGCCCAGTTCCAGCTTGCTGCCTTCGTTGATGTCGAAGGGCTGGTCGGTGCTGTCGGTCTGCACCCGCACGCGTGAGCCATCGGGGGTCAGTTCCAGCAGGGTGAAGCTGTAGCGCACCTGGGTGGTGCTGGTGGGGGTCAGCAGACGTTCGCCCATCAGGCCGATCTCGGTCGCGAAGGCCGGGTCGGCCAAGCGCTTGAGGTAGTCGGTGGCCTGGGCCTGCAAGTCGCTTTGCAAGGTGCTGGTGGCGGAGAGGTCGAGGCGATCGAGGTCGTACAGCGGACGATTGAGCAGGGCGGCGAGGCGACTGCGGGCGGCGCTGATGCCTTTGTTGGTTTCGTTGGGCTGGACGGTGGGATCCTTGACCCAGTCACGATAACTGACCTTGCTCGCCAGGGCCGCCGCGGCCAGCGGTGCATCGATCACGCCGTTCTGCGCCAACAGCCGGATGTGGCTGTCGGTCAGGCGTGCCAGTTCATCGTGGCCCTTGGAGAGGAAATGGGACGGTCGGCGCTGGGCGATCATCAATGACAGCATTTCCCGCAGGGCCAGGCCTTTTTCTGCCAGGCTCTTGGGGTCGTTGGCGGTACTGGACAGGCGTTCATTGGCCTGCTTGAAATCGGCGCCGTACCAGACTCGCAAGCCTTCGGCCATGCCGTGGACTTCACCATGCCCCGGCACGGCGGAGAGCGGCACGCTGTTGAGGTAGTCGCGGATGATCCGCTGTCGCGCCTCGAGGGTTTGCGGGCCGGCCTGATAAGCCCGCACGCTGGCGGAAATCATCTGGCGGATTTTTTCCCCGCCCGACACGGTGAGGCCCTCGGGGGAGTGCCGGTATTTTTCCAGTTGCGTCGCCAGTGTGCTGCCCCCGGCGGACTGTCCCGGCAAGCTCAACAGCTTGGCGACTTGCGACCAGGCCGCCATGCCGAAGCGCGGCCAGTCCACTGCCGGGTTTGCCAGCGGTTGCTTGGGGTCGAGCAGAAAGCGGTTCTCGATAAACAACAGGCTTTGCACCACCACGGGCGGAATCGCTTCGAAGTTCGCATACAGTTGCTGCGGGTACTTGAACTGATAGACCGGTGCCGCGCGGCAGTCGGTGATGGTCAGGCCGGCCTGGATCTTTTCCGCGTAGGGCACGAACAGGCCTTTTTCGACGTAGCCCATCAAGGCCGGCGAGAACCGCGCCTGGGCCTGGATCACGTAGTCGCGCTTGAGCAGGCGCGGCAGGAATTCCCCCAGCGCGCTGTAGCCCAAGCGCCGGTCGAACGGGCCTGCACCCGGATAGACGATGGCATCGCTGGGCCCCGGCTGCACCGCATAGCTCAGGGACTCAGCGTATTTGCTGAGCTCCCGGGCCTGGAACCGCGACGTGCGCATTTCCTTGGCCACCGCCAGGCCGACCACCACCACGATAATCAGCAGCAACAACCAGAATGCCCGCCAGCCATGCCGTGCGCGGCGTTTTTTTTGAGGTAAAGGCGCTTCTTCCATACGTTCAGTCGGGACCACAGGTTCATTCGAATCGGTTTGCCACAAAGCGCCCATAGTCGACTGATCCATTCACGCAGATTGATCGGACTTGCTTGAAGCTTAGACGGTGGTTGGCGTGGGGGGCGGGGAAATTGTGGGCATCAATGTGAGACCAGCAGGTGGCGAGGTTCCTGTGGCGAGGGGATTTATCCCCGCTGGGCTGCGCAGCAGCCCCCAATGCAGGCAACTCAATTGTCCCAGACATACCGGGTTGCGGTTTTGGGGGGCTGCTGCGCAGCCCAGCGGGGATAAATCCCCTCGCCACAAGTACTACGCAAGTTTCGGAATATTCGCTCGACCTTTTCCGAGTCGAAAAACTAGCTGCATGGCTAGGCTGCATTCAAACCCTTTCAAAGGAAGCAAGGAATGCATTCACGCCCCAATTCTCATCGCTTGCGTCGAGGTCGTTACTCAGAGCCAGGACGTGCCTATCTGGTGACTGTTGTTGTTCATCAGCGGCGGCCGGTTTTTTCCGATTGGAAGATTGGACGGCTATTGGTCGCCGAATTCAAACGTGCTCATGATTCGGGCCAGGTGAACTCTTTAGCCTGGGTGGTGATGCCGGATCATTTCCATTGGTTGCTGCAAATTCACGATTGCCATCTGAGTCGTGTCATCGGCGCCACCAAAGCTCGATGCACCCATCGTGTCAACAACATAACCGGAGTCTCTGGCCCGCTTTGGCAAAGCGGCTTCCATGACCGCGCTATTCGTGACAATGAAGAGCTGCGACCCAGCGCCGACTACATCATTGCCAATCCGCTTCGGGCGGGGTTGGTGGATCGCATTGGCGATTACCCTCTCTGGGACGCCGCATGGCTTTGAGGCGTCTCATGCTCCCTGTGACCAGGGAATTTACCTGTGGAGACTTATCTGTGGCGAGGGGATTTATCCCCGCTGGGCTGCGCAGCAGCCCCAATGCAGGCCACTCAATTGTCCAGACATACCGGGTTGCTGTTTTGGGGGCTGCTGCGCAGCCCAGCGGGGATAAATCCCCTCGCCACAGATGATTTCTCTCACCACATGGGGGCTGAAAAGCTTGCACTAGAGCCCTCGCTCCATGCCCAAACATGACGCTGCACCATCACTGTGCAATACTCGGTGCCGTTTCCGTATGACCTGTAATCCCAGACAACGCCTCTCCAAAAGCCACTTTTGGCGCAGGCTTATCCCTGAATTTCCCGGGTTTTACAGTGAAACTCTCTATCCCTGGCTTTTTATACTGCATGGCCCGCTGATCCTGAGGTTGTGGTTCCACAGGACGGTCTGCCCACAAGACAGACCCGGTTTCGGCAAGGTGGCAGGCCTATCGGCCTGTGGCTTTGGACACTCGGTGGCTAATCCAATAACAAGACGAGGTTGTATCCCTATGCCTGTCGGCAATCATCTGCCCCATGGCGAGACCGCTCAGGGCGGTCCGCTCAAACGTGAACTCGGTGAGCGGCATATCCGCCTGATGGCGCTCGGCGCCTGCATCGGTGTCGGGCTGTTCCTCGGCTCGGCCAAGGCCATTGAAATGGCCGGTCCGGCGATCATGCTGTCCTACATCCTTGGCGGCCTGGCGATCCTGGTGATCATGCGCGCCCTCGGTGAAATGGCCGTGCATAACCCGGTGGCCGGTTCGTTCAGCCGCTATGCCCAGGACTACCTCGGCCCACTGGCAGGTTTCCTGACCGGTTGGAACTACTGGTTCCTGTGGCTGGTGACCTGCGTGGCGGAAATCACCGCGGTGGCGGTGTACATGGGCATCTGGTTCCCCGATGTACCCCGCTGGATCTGGGCCTTGGCGGCGCTGGTCAGCATGGGCTCGATCAACCTGATCGCGGTCAAGGCTTTCGGTGAGTTCGAGTTCTGGTTCGCCCTGATCAAGATCGTGACCATCATCGCCATGGTCATCGGCGGAGTCGGCATCATCGCCTTCGGCTTCGGCAATGACGGCGTGGCCCTGGGCATTTCCAACCTCTGGGCCCATGGCGGCTTCATGCCCAACGGTGTGTCCGGCGTGTTGATGTCCCTGCAAATGGTCATGTTCGCCTACCTGGGCGTGGAGATGATCGGCCTGACCGCCGGTGAGGCGAAGAACCCGCAGAAAACCATCCCCAACGCCATCGGCTCGGTGTTCTGGCGAATCCTGCTGTTCTACGTCGGCGCGCTGTTCGTGATCCTGTCGATCTACCCGTGGAACGAGATCGGCACCCAGGGCAGCCCATTCGTGATGACCTTCGAGCGCCTGGGCATCAAGACCGCCGCCGGCATCATCAACTTCGTAGTGATCACCGCCGCGCTGTCGTCCTGCAACGGCGGGATCTTCAGCACCGGGCGGATGCTCTACAGCCTGGCGCAGAACGGCCAGGCCCCGGCCGGTTTCGCCACCACCTCGGCCAACGGCGTGCCGCGCCGCGCGTTGCTGCTGTCCATCGCCGCGTTGCTGCTGGGTGTGCTGCTCAACTACCTGGTGCCGGAGAAAGTCTTCGTCTGGGTGACGTCGATTGCCACGTTCGGCGCGATCTGGACCTGGGTGATGATCCTGCTGGCCCAACTCAAGTTCCGCAAAAGCTTGAGCGCTTCCGAGCGTGCGTCGCTGAAATACCGCATGTGGCTGTACCCGGTCAGCTCGTACCTGGCGCTGGCCTTCCTGGTGCTGGTGGTGGGGCTGATGGCGTACTTCCCGGATACGCGCGTGGCCTTGTATGTGGGCCCGGCGTTCCTGGTGCTGCTGACGGTGTTGTTTTACACGTTCAAGTTGCAGCCGACTGAGGATGTGCGGGGCGGTGTGCGTTCAGTTTCGTGATGTGGTAACGCTGTAAAACAAGAGCCCCGGTCGGAAATGACAGGGGCTTTTTTGTAGGCGTTGATTTTGACCGTCCGTCGGGTTCGATCTCTGACCTGTAAGTTCTGACAGTAGACCGCCGCAGGACCCTGGCCTAGCTTGGAAGCCCGCCAACTGGCAAATGGCAAGGCAGGCACGATGAAGGGTTTCCCTGCGTTGATGGTGATTGCGCTGGTCAATGGGCTGATCCATTGCCAGGTTTTTTTCTTGCTGTATGGCGCCGTCGGCCTGACTCAGGCGACCAGTAACTTCGCGGCGTTCTGCGTGGCTGCGGCGTTTTCGTTTTATGTGAATGCGCTTTATATCTTTGAGCCCGGTGAGTCCTGGCGCGGTTATGGGCTGTGCAATGGATTGATGGGCGTCTTGAGTTATGGCATTGGTTCCATCGGTGATGCCGTGCGTTCGCCCGGGTGGATGGCGGTGGCTTTGTACTTTTTGTTGTACCTGGGGACGGGGTACGGCTTTTTTCGGTTCAAGGTACTTCGTGGGTATGAGCGGGTATGAGCGGGTATGAGCGGTTCTCGCCAATTCTCATGGACTTAATCCCAGTCCCTTTCTTCAAGAGCCGTTGCCTGATTTTGCAACCTAGATGGACGACGCGCGCTCCTGTTGTATCTGGGATCGCTCATCGGCGTGGTTAGCCGATTTAAGCCATGTGACAAAAATCAAATCGCGTCGCGTCAACATAAGCACCTTCCATGACGAGCGAACCATCGGGGTGGATGGTCAATCGTGAGGAAGTTGGCGTCTACTGTCAGAACTTACAGGTGCTATGCGGTGTTTACGCCGCCGCGATTTCCCGCGGCTCAAAACTATCCGCCCGCGCCATCTGCCACATCCGCGAATAAAACGCCCCATTGACCTCACCCGTCAGCAATTCCCCCGGCTTCAAAAACACATGCAACTGAGAGAACAACTTCACCTCAGTGGCCGACATGCGCCGTACCAAATGCTTGGGCTGCAATTGCGACGGATGCTCGAGCCCGGCGGCGGCGAGCATTTCGGCCAGGGCCTTGAGGGTGTTGCGGTGGAAGTTGTAGACCCGCTGGGCCTTGTCCGGCACGACCAGGGCGCGTTGGCGCAGGGTGTCCTGGGTGGCGACGCCGGTGGGGCATTTGTTGGTGTGGCAGCTTTGCGATTGGATGCAGCCGATGGCGAACATGAAGCCGCGCGCGGCGTTGGCCCAGTCGGCGCCGATGGCCAGGACGCTGGCGATGTCGAAGGCGCTGACGATCTTGCCACTGGCGCCGAGCTTGATCTTGTCCCGCAGGTTCAGGCCCACCAGGGTGTTGTGCACGAACAGCAGGCCCTCGCGCAGCGGCACGCCGATGTGGTCGGTGAACTCCACTGGCGCCGCGCCCGTGCCGCCTTCCTTGCCGTCCACCACGATGAAGTCGGGCAGGATCCCGGTTTCCAGCATGGCCTTGGCGATGCCCATGAATTCCCACGGGTGACCCAGGCAGAACTTGAAGCCCACCGGTTTGCCGCCGGACAGCTCACGCAGTTGCTGGACGAACTGCATCAGTTCGATCGGCGTGGAAAACGCGCTGTGGCATGACGGTGAAATACAGTCCTCGCCCATGAGGATGCCACGGGTCTCGGCGATTTCCCGGGTGACCTTGTGCTTGGGCAGGATGCCGCCGTGGCCGGGTTTGGCGCCCTGGCTCATCTTGATTTCAATCATCCGCACCTGCGGGTTCTGCGCCTGGGCGGCGAAACGCTCCGGGTCGAAGCGCCCGTCGCTGGTGCGGCAGCCAAAATAGCCGCTGCCCAGTTCCCAGGTCAGGTCGCCGCCGTGTTCGCGGTGGTAGGGGCTGATGCTGCCTTCACCGGTGTCGTGGGCGAAGTTGCCCAACTTGGCTCCCTGGTTCAACGCCCGGATGGCGTTGGCGCTCAGGGAACCGAAACTCATGGCCGAGATGTTGAACACCGACGCCGAGTACGGCTGGGTGCACTGCGGGCCGCCGACGGTCACGCGAAAACCGCTGGGATCGCTCAGCGGGGCCGGGCGCATGGAGTGGCCGATGAATTCGAAGCCGGTCTGGTACACGTCGATCAAGGTGCCGAACGGTTTGTCGGCGCTTTCGTTCTTGGCCCGGGAATACACCAGCGAGCGTTGGGCTCGGGAGAAGGGCAGGGCATCGCTGTCGGATTCGAGCAGGTACTGGCGGATCTCCGGGCGAATGCCTTCGACCAGGTAGCGGATATTGCCCAGGATCGGGTAATTGCGCCGTACGGCGTGGCGGCTTTGCAGCAGGTCGAACAGCCCCAGCAGGCTCAACAACCCGGTCACCAGTGTGATCGGCCAGAGCCAGTCGTATTGCAGGAACGGCAGGCTGGCGAGGGTGAAGATGACACAGCCAGCAAAGAAGGCGTAACGACTCAGCAGAGACAGGCTCATACGGTTTCCTTGGGGGAGGGGTAGCGCAGGCATTCTGCGCCGACGGCAAAACGACGGGCAACCCTATGACGAGGGGATTGTCATGGAAACAAGGGTGTGTGGGAGCAAAGCTGTCTGGGAGCAAAACTGTGGGAGCAAAGCTTGCTCGCGATACAGGCGCCTCGGTTTCTGAAATACCGAGTGTCTCCATCGCGGGCAAGCCTTGCTCCCACAGCTCCCACAGCTCCCACAGCTTCTACAGCTTCTACAGTGTTCCCACCCCAGGAGCTGCTCAGCTCGCCTGCTTCATCTGCCGCACCGGCAATTCCACGCGAAAGGTAGTGCCGACCCCGACTTCGCTGCGTACCGTGATCTCGCCGTTGTGTTTTTTCACGATGCCGTAGGACAACGACAGCCCGAGCCCCGTGCCTTGGCCGATGGGCTTGGTGGTGAAGAACGGGTCGAAGATTTTCTGCAGGGTTTCGGGGGGGATGCCCGAGCCGTTGTCGGCGACTTCGATCCATACGGATTCGTCACCGACGCCGTTGCGCAGGGTGATGGTGCCGCGCTCGGGGCCGATGGCCTGGGCGGCGTTGACGATCAGGTTCATGATCACCTGGTTGATCTGCGACGGCAGGCATTCCACTTCCGGCAACGGCGTGTACTCCTTGACCACGTCGGCCTTGTATTTGATTTCATTGGCGACGATGTTCAACGTCGAATCCATGCCCTGCTGCAAATTGGCCATCTGCCATTCCTGGCTGGAGTCGACGCGGGAGAAGTCCTTCAGGTCCTTGACGATCTGCCCGACCCGGCCGATGCCATCCTTGGACTCCTTGATCAGCAAGGGGATGTCCTCGACGAGAAAGTCCAGTTCCACCTGTTCGCGCAGCTTGCGCAAGTGCACCACCAGTTCCGGCGAGGCGATGGCCCCCTCGGCGCTGCCGTAGGCGCTGAGCATTTCCTGGAGTTTGCCAAAGTAACCGTCCAACGCCCCCAGGTTGGAAGAAATGAAGCCGATCGGGTTGTTGATTTCGTGGGCCACCCCGGCCGCCAACTGGCCCAGCGAGGCGAGCTTTTCCGATTGCACCAGCTGGGTTTCCAGCATCTTGCGTTCGTCGATCTCCATTTGCAGCAGCTCGCTGGCCTGCTTGAACGCCTGGGTGCGTTGTTCCACCAGGTCTTCGAGCTTGTTCATTTTCAGTTGCGCACGGGAGGTCATTTCCCATTTTGTGGTCAGGGTGTTGGCCATCTGCTGGACTTCGATGTTGTCGAACGGCTTTTTCAGGATCAGCAAGCGATCGTGGCCGTTCAGGCGGTCGAGCAGTTCATCCCAGGAGTAATCCGAATACGCCGTGCAGACCACCACTTGCAGCAACGGGTCGCGCTTCCAGAGTTCTTCGATGGTCTTGGCGCCATCCCAGCCTTCGGGCATACGCATGTCGACAAAGGCCAGGGCATAAGGACGCCCTTTTGCCGATGCCTCCAGCAACTTGTTCAGGCCTTCCTGCCCGCCATAGGCCGAGTCGAGTTCGAACACCGTGGTGGCAGGTTTTGGCGCATCGCCGAACAGCGCGCTTTCCATGTCCAGCAAGTCAGCGTTGCTGTCATCCTCCGGGGTGAGGATCTTGCGGAAATCTTCATGAATGGCGGGTGTATCGTCGATCAACAGGATGCGGCGGTTACTCATGCTATTCATGGCTCACCTTCTGCAAGTTTCAGGGGCAGCTGCAGTTCGAACGTTGCCCCCGTGCCTGGCCCCTCACTGTGGGCGGTGAGGTGGCCGTTCATTTCAATGGCCGCCAATGCGCAGCTGTGCAGGCCAAAGCCGTGGCCGTCCTTACGCGTGGTAAAGCCGTGGGCGAAGATGCGCGTCATGTTTTCCTCCGCGATCCCTTCGCCTTCGTCCTTGACGCTGATTTGCAAGGTTTCGCCATCGATGACGGCGGCCTTCAGGGTCATGTTCCGCGCATGATTGGAAACCCCCGCCATGGCGTATTTGGCATTGCTGATCAGGTTGATCAGGATCAACAGCAAGCGGTGCTTGTCGCCCATGATCCGCGGCACCTCGCCGTATTCCTTGATCACCGTAACATGATGGCGAGTCAGGGCGCCCGAGTTCATGCGCAGGGCGTCTTCGAGCAGTTCACTGACCACCAACGGTTCCAGCAGGCTGTTGGCCCCGGCATAGGATTGCTGGGTGGAGACAATATCCTTGATGTGGTCCACGCTTTTGCTCAGCTGGGCCAGCTCGTCGGTAAGACCCTGCTGCTCAACGGCGATGGCTTCGACCAGTTGGTTGAGGTAGCCAGGCAACAGTTTGCCTTTCGCGTCTTCGGTGAAAAAGTGCCCGAGGTCATCGGCGTGTTCGTTGATCAGTTGCATGGCCTTGCCCAGCCCCTGGGCCTTGCTGCTGCGTATTTTGCGGCTGACCAGGTCGGCGGAGATGTTCACGCTGTTGAGGACGTTGCCGACGTTGTGCAGCACGTTGGTCGCGATTTCCGCCATGCCGGCCTGGCGGGCGGTGTCCATCAATTCGCTCTGGGTGTCCTTGAGCTGGCGGGTCCGTTCTTCAACCCGCTGTTCCAGTTCATCGTTGGCGGTTTGCAGGGCGTTGTTGACCCTTTTGATCTCGGCGAAGCTGCGTACCAGCCGGATCGCCAGCCAGATCAGGATCAGCACCAGCAGCGTGGCGAACACCAGCAGGTAAACGTGGTTGCGCTCGTACTGGGCGGCGGCTTTTGCCTGGTCTTTCTCGAGCAGTTGGGTGATGGTGTCCAGGCGATCGGCCACGGGGATCGCTTCGATTCCCAGCAACAATTCGTTGACCCGTGGCTGTTCGCGCAGGATCACCCCGATGTGCCTGCGCAGGACTTCGACGGAGCTAAGCAGCCCCTCAGGCAGGCGCTCCTTGTTGACCTCCAGCTGGTTCAACCCCAGCAGAACCTCGGCCGCTATATCAGGGGAACTGAGCTGGGCGAACTCCATGCTGCTGAGGAGCAGGTCGTAGGTGTCGATGGCAACGTTCTGCAACTCCAGCCTGTACGTGTCGGGCAGCCGGGCGAACTGGCCCTGGATGTCGTCCTCGCCGGTGGGCAGGAAGGCCAGGGAATTGCGCAGCACCGCGTTATGGGATTTGAATTGTTCCACCAGGCGGGTCTTTTCCTTGACCAGCTTGAGGTATTCGTCGCGCTGAGCTTCCCAGAGTGACGGCCCGTGGCGCCCCGGTTCCGATTCAATGGCGTCCAGACGCTGCCACAGGCGTGCCATCTCGTGCAGGGGCGAGACCAGCGGGTCATAGTTGTGGGTCAGGGCGATCCGCGACTTGAGGACTTCGTTGTCCCAGATGGCGTCCTGTTGCTTGAGCAGGCGGATCAGGTCCCGGGACTCGATGTACGAGGCGGCCTGCTGGGCGCCTGAATTGATGTACATGAACAACAGGATGCCCGCCAGCAAGACGCCGATGAAGGCCAGGCCGAGGCGACGGAGGACTGTCATAGGGGCTTGCCCTCCCACTCACCGGTCAGGGTCTTGAGGAATTCGACGATCAGCTGGGTATCGTTCTTCAGGGGCTCGCGGCCCAACTGGTACTTGAACATCACCTCCACCGCGCGTTCCAGGCTCGGTGCGGAGCTGTCATGGAAATACGGGGCGGTGACGGCGACGTTGCGCAGGCTGGGCACCTTGAAAACCTGGCGGTCGGCTTCATCGCCGGTGATGTTGAAACGCCCTTCGTCGGCTCGGGTGGGGTTGCCCCGGTCCTCGAAGTAGTCACCCAAGACGCCGAATTTCTGGAACATGTTGCCGCCCATGTTCACGCCCTGGTGGCAAGCGATGCAGCCGTATTCCTTGAAGCGCTGGTAACCGAACTTTTCCCGGGGTGTGAGGGCGTCGGTATTGCCCAGCAGGTACTGGTCGAAGCGCGAATTGGGCGTCTGCAAGGTGCGTTCGTAGTCGGCCAGTGCGCCCTGGATATTGGGCTTGGTCACGCCGTCGGGGTAAGCGTCCTTGAAGTCCTTGGCATAGCCAGGGTCATCGGCGATGCGCTTGACCACCGATTCCCAGGTGCTGCCCATTTCCACCGGGCTGGTCACGACCGCATGGACCTGCTCTTCCAGCGTGTCGACGCGGCCATCCCAGAACTGGTGGAAGTTCAGGCTGGCATTGAACACGGTAGGGGTGTTGACCTCCACCGGCTTGCCGTCGAAGCCTAAGGAAAACGGCTTGTCGTCGGCGCCGCCCTTGTCCAGGCGATGGCAACTGGCGCAGGACAGGGTGTTGTTGACCGACAGGCGAGGGTCATTGAACAGCCGCAGCCCCAGTTGGACGCGCTTGGGGTCCAGGGTCGGAATCGGGGGCAGGGGTTTGAGGGGTTCGTCCAGTGGTTCGGCGTGAGCGGTCACGCTTGCTCCCACGAGTAGGCCGAGAGCCAGAATCAGTCCATGTGACGCCATGGGATGTTTTCCTTGAAACTTTGGTTGATGACACTCAGGTGTTCACGAAAACGGGTTCTGGCGTTTTTCCCACTCGGTCATCCAGTCGACGAAGGCCTGCGGTTCCACGGCCTTGCTGAAGTAATAACCCTGGACCTCCTCGCAGTGGTGTTTCTTGAGAAATTCCAACTGCTCGAGGGTTTCCACTCCTTCGGCAATGATGTGCAGGTTCAGGCTCTTGCCCAGGCTGATGATGGTGCTCACCAGCTTGGCGTCGTTGCTGTCGATGCTCAGGTCGCCGACGAACGACTGGTCGATCTTCAACACATCCACCGGAAATTTCTGCAGATAGCTCAGGCTTGAATAGCCGGTGCCGAAGTCGTCGATGGCCAGGCGTATCCCCAGTTGCTTGATGGCCTTGAGGACGGCGACCGTGGTATCGACGTTCTGCATCAGGACGCTTTCGGTGATCTCCAGTTCTAACTGTGTCGGGTCCAGGCCGGTTTCCTTGAGGGTGCGGGCAATGCCTTCGACGAAGCCGCGCTGGCGGAAATCGATGGCCGAGACGTTCACCGACAGGTACAGCGGGCGCATGCCCTGGGCTTGCCAGCGGCAGGCCTGCTGGCAGGCTTCCTGAAGCACCCATTGGCTCAGCGGGACGATCAGGCCGCTGTCCTCGGCCACCGGAATGAAATCCGAGGGATAGACCAGGCCATGATCCGGCCTGTCCCAACGCACCAGCGCCTCGACACCGACCACCTTGCCGCTCTTGAGGTCGAGCTTGGGTTGGTAATGCAGCACGAACTCCTTGCGTAGCAGGCCCAGGCGCAGGCCGGATTCGATGGTCTGCTGCTGCCGCGCCCGGCGGTTCATGTCTTCGGTGAAAAACCGGTAGTCGTTGGGGCCGGTTTCCTTGACGTTGCGCATCGCCGTCTCGGCTTTCTTGATCAGCGCCACGGCGTCGAAGCCGTCGTTCGGGTACACGCTGATGCCCAGGCTCGCGGTGACGCTCAGGTCATGGCCGTCGATGGGCTGTGGGGAACTGATGGCCGCCAGCAGTTTGTTGGCCACGCCTTTGGTCTGCTGCGGGTCGATGACGTCCCCCAGCACCACCACGAATTCATCGGAACCGTAGCGAAACACCGAGTCGGATTCACGCACCACGGTGGCCAGTGCCCGGGCCACTCGCTTGAGCATTTCATCGCCCACGGGGTGACCCAGCGCGTTATTGATGCGCTTGAAGCGGTCCAGGCCGATGAACATCACCGCCAGTTGCCGGTCATGCCGACGGCACTGGGCCATGGCCTGGGTCAGCCGATCGCCGAGCAACATGCTGTTGGGCAACTCGGTGAGCACGTCGTATTGCAGCAGGTGGGACACCTTGAGCAATTCCTGGACGCGCTCTTCGATGGTGCGTTCCAGGCTGCGCATTTTCCTCGCCGCATCCTGGGCCAGCTGCCATTTCCAGGTCATGGCGCTGGCCATCTGGCGGATTTCCAGGGTGTCGAAGGGTTTCTTGAGGATCAGCAACTGATCGTCGAACTCGATCCGTTCGGACATGGTTTCCCAGGAGTAGTCCGAGAACGCCGTGCACAGGGCGATTTGCAGGCGCGGGTCGGCCTCCCACAGCGCCTCGATGGTTTGCAGGCCGTCCCAGCCCGGCGGCATACGCATGTCGGCGAACACCAGCGCATAGGGCTGGCCTTCGGCCTGGGCGCGCTTGACCAGTTCCAGCGCCTCCTCGCCCTGGTAGGCCGAGTCGATCTGGAATTGCAGCCGATTGACCTGCGGGGTGCCGAACAGCAGGCTCTCGGTGTCGTCCAGCGAGTCATCGCTGCCGGCGCTGGGGCTGAGGATCTTGCGAAAGTCCTGGTGGATCGCGGGCGTGTCGTCCACCACCAGGATTCGCCGGTTGGCAGGTACCGCCATTGGATTCATGGATTGCTCTCCGATAGCTGGCTCGCTGGGCGGGTCCAGTGGTCTGTCGCCGGGACGATGGTGCCGGCCTTGAGCAACTCGGCGGCCTGGCCGCTGTCGACCACGGTGCTGAAGTAATGCCCCTGGGCCTGCATGTCCCCGCCGCTGGACATCAGCGTGGTGCGTTGCTCCTGGGTCTCGACACCCTCGGCAATGATCCCGATGCCCACGTCCCGGGCGAAGTTGATGATCGCCCGCAACGTCGTGGCGTTTTCGGGGTCGGCGTTGGCGCTGTCGAGGAAACGCTGGGCGAGCTTGAGGTGATTGACCCGGTAGGTCTTGAGGTAATCGAACGAGGAGTACTCGGTGCCGAAGTCATCGATGGCGATCTGCACGCCCAATTCGCAGAGGCGCGGCAGCACGTCGTTGTGGGTCCACTTGGTCTGGGCCAGGGTGGCTTCGGTGACGTCGAAGCGCAGGTCCCAGGGCGCCAGTTCCCAGCGCGCGGTGGTGCGCAGCACGTCGTAGATCAGTTCCGGGCCGGTCTTGAGCTGGGTCAGGGACAGGTCGATGGCGATCACCGGGGGCGCCATGCCCTGGTCACGCCATTGGCGCATTTGTTGGCAAGCCTGGTCCAGTACCCAATGCCCCAGGCCAATGATGATCCCGGTTTTCTCGGCGGCGGGCATGAAGGACGCTGGTTCCAGCCAGCCACGTTGAGGGTGGTTCCAGCGCACTTGCACGCCCATGCCGAGGATCTTGCCGGTGCCAAGGTCGACTTCCGGCAGGTAGTGCAGGTGCAGTTCGTTGTTCTCGATGGCCTGGCGCAGGTCGTTGGCGAGGGCGACCCGGTCGGTGACTTCCTGGTTAATTTCTTCATTGTGGAAATGGTACTGGTTGCGGCCCTTTTCCTTGGAGCGGTACAGGGCCATGTCGGACTGCGCCATCAGGCTATCGGCACTCAGGCTCTGCGGGGTGTACAGGGCGATGCCGATGCTCACCGAGATCCGCACGTCGTTGCCGTCCAGGGAGTACGGCGCCACCAGCGCATCACGGATCTTGCCCGCCAGCGCGGCGCAGTGGGTCGCTTCATGGACGTCCAATTGCAGCAGGGCGAATTCGTCGCCGCCCAGGCGCGCCACCACGTCGTTTTCCCGGGTACAGGCCTTGATGCGAGCGGCGACCTCCTGCAACAGCAGGTCGCCGATGGGATGACCCAAGGTGTCGTTGATGCGTTTGAAGTGGTCCAGGTCCAGGTAGAACATGGCAAACGGCGCGGCCCCGCGACGAGCGGCGGCGAAGGCCTGGTGCAGGCGCTCGATCATGGTGGCGCGGTTGGCCAGCCCGGTCAGGCCGTCGGTGCGGGCCAGCAGGGCGATTTTTTCTTCGGCCAGCTTGCGTTCCGTGATGTCGAGGATGATGCCTTCTATCTCCAGCAACAGGCCATGCTCATTGCGCACCGGGATGTAGCGGTTCTCCACCCAGCGGAACGTGTCGTCGCCGGTACGCATGCGGAACTCGATGGAGGCCCCTGCGGAATCGCGGTCCAGGACGCGGACCATGGCCTCATGGACTTTGTCCTGGTCATCGGCGTGGATCAGGGTTTGCGCCCAGTCCGGCGCGTTGGTCAGTTGCGCCGCGGAATGGCCGAATTTGGTGATGTTGTGGGAGATGTACATCAATGGGAACGGCGGCTCGCCCCGCAGGCGATAGAGGATGGTCGGGCTGTTCTGCACGATGATGTTGGCGTCGGCCAGTTCCCGGGTGCGTTCCTCGACCGCCCGCTCGAGCATGTCCATTTTCAGCGCCGCGTCCTCGGTCATCTGCCATTTGACGGTCAAGGTGCTGGCCATCTGGCGGATTTCGATGGCATCGAAAGGTTTTTTCAGGATGAGCAGGCGGTCGCCCAGTTCAAGACGATCGGCGATGTCTTCCCAGGAATAGTCCGAATAAGCGGTGCACAGGGCCACTTGCAGCTTGGGGTCGGCGCGCCACAGCCGTTCGATGGTCTCCAGGCCGTCCCAGCCCGGTGGCATGCGCATGTCGATGAACGCCATGGCGAAGGGTTGCCCCTGGGCCAGTGCCGTTTCGACCTTGTTCAAGGCTTCCATGCCCTGGAACGCCGAATCGAGCACGAAACTCGTGCCGGAGACCGCCACAGGCGAGCCGAACAGGGCTTCTTCGGCGCTGCTCAGGCTGTCATTGGCGCTCGCCTGGGGGCTGAGGATCTTGCGAAAATCCTCATGGATGGTTGGCGTGTCGTCGACGATCAGGATCCGCCGATTGGTTTTATCCAATGGCAGGCTCATGGCCGTGCACCGTTCTGATGCTGACTATAGAACCCTGGAAACATCTGATATCCCTTTCGCTGGCATGAGTATTCGGCCTGTACTTGGCCCTTCATGGGGTAGAGCATAGTCGTCTGATCGGGATACGCTCGGCCAGTGATGGCAAATGTGTCTAAATGTTCGCAATCTACTAGCCTGTATTTCGGGGGTAAGGTAGAACGGTTGTCGTGACTAGGAGGGGGGTTTCAAATGGAAGATCAATCGCCGGACGTTCCGGTAAAGAAACCGGCAGTGCTGCTGGTTGATGACGAAGAGTCGATTCTCAATAGCCTGCGTCGGCTATTGCGCAGCCAGCCGTACGAGATCCTGCTGGCCGACAGTGGCGCCAAGGCCCTGGAAATTCTCAAGGAGCGGCCGGTCGACCTGGTAATGACCGACGCGCGCATGCCGAACATGGATGGCGCCACGCTGCTGGCCGAGATCCGCAAGCTGTACCCATCGACCTTGCGCATCCTGCTCACCGGTTATGCCGATGTGGACATGATGACCAAGGCCATCAACGAGGGGCAGCTCTATCGCTACCTCAGCAAGCCCTGGAACGATGAGGAATTGGTCCAGGCCTTGCGCCAGGCCCTGTCCCACCAGCATTCCGAAAGCGAGCGTCAGCGCCTCGAAGCGCTGAACCGCGAGCAGAACCAGCAACTCAAGACCCTTAACGCCACCCTGGAAAAACGCGTGGCGTCGCGCACCTCCGAGCTGCAGCAGACCGCCGACATGCTCGATTTGGCCTATGACGAGCTCAAGCGCAGTTATGTGACCAGCACTGAAGTGTTTTCGCTGATCGCCAACCTGCGCCTGCCCAAGGCCAAGCAGACCAACCGGCAGATCATCGAGTTGATCAGGGTCTACAGCCGGCTGCATTTCCTCGATGAGTCCACCGACCGCGACCTGACCATGGCGGCGGCGCTCTACAACATCGGCAAGCTGAGCTGGACCGACAACATGATGGTCACGCCCGCCGACATGCTGCACCACACGGAACTTGAGCTCTATCGGGCCTATCCGAAGCAGAGCGAATCGCTGCTGATGACCCTGGACCCGATGAAGGACGCGGCGCGGATCATCCGCCATCACCAGGAGCGTTGGGACGGCAGCGGTTTCCCCGAGCACCTTCGGGGCGACGCCATTCCGTTCGGTTCGCGGTTGTTGAAACTGGCGGTGGACTTCATCGAGCTGCAGCGCGGGTTGATCCTGGAGCGGCAGATGAACAGCGACGAAGCGCTGGTCTACATCCGCAAATACGCCGGCAAGCTGTACGACCCGGACATGATCGAGGACTTCATCAAGGCGTGTGCCGAATACCTGGAAGACGTGACCCTGTCGGACCCGACGGTGCAAGTCTCCACCACGCGCGAGTTGACCCCCGGGATGATCCTGGCGCGCAACCTCAATGCCGACAACGGCATGTTGCTGCTCAACGCTGGCAAAGTCCTGAGCGGGCCGTTGATCGAAAAACTCATTGCCTTCGAGGCGATGGAGGGGGCGCGGTACAGCGTGTTCGTCAAGATCCCCGAGGAGGAGGCCGACCCTTCGGTGCCGAAGCCGATGTTGGGGTGACTGGGTTCTGGGTTGGATTGGATTGGATTGGATTGGATTGGGTACATATCCGTTGCTGCGGTAACGGCGGCTTAGGGTTCCGCCTTGACGGCGGGTCACTTTTGGAAGAGCGCCAAAAGTAACCAAAAACGCTTTGCCCCACCACTCGGCACCTCGCTCAGGCTCGGTGTGCCCTCACTCCGGCATTGCTCCGTGGGCCCGCCGCGAAGGGCCATCCATGGCCCAGCGCGGCTATCCCGGCATCCATGCCGGGATGCCCACTGCACAATGCCTGCGTTCGGCCAGCGTGGTTAACGGGGCGCCCGAGATCAACATCCACCGCGAGGCGGCCTAACAGCCGACCTGGCTCTCCCGGTCGTACACCCGTCAGATCTGTGGGAGCAAAGCTTGCTCGCGAGGCGGCCTAGTAGCCGACCTGGCTCTCTTGGTCGTACACCTGTCAGATCTGTGGGAGCAAAGCTTGCTCGCGAGGCGGCCTAGTAGCCGACCTGGCTCTCCCGGTCGTACACCCGTCAGATCTGTGGGAGCAAAGCTTGCTCGCGAGGCGGCCTAACAGCCGACCTGGCTCTCCCGGTCGTACACCCGTCAGATCTGTGGGAGCAAAGCTTGCTCGCGAGGCGGCCTAACAGCCGACCTGGCTCTCCCGGTCGTACACCCGTCAGATCTGTGGGAGCAAAGCTTGCTCGCGAGGCGGCCTAACAGCCGACCTGGCTCTCCCGGTCGTACACCCGTCAGATCTGTGGGAGCAAAGCTT
>NZ_MUOA01000088.1:0-31466 GCF_002001065.1 Pseudomonas sp. A25(2017)
AGGACAGAGGCCGTAGTTATCACTGGCGTGTTCGCACCCGAGAGGGAGAGTGGTCCGCACGGTATCGGCGTGGAGTCGTTGTTGGCACAGCATGCTGTGACCACGTATAGGAGAGTGAACCCTTTCGCCACCGTGTAACCTGCGCCTTGGAATCTATTTAGAAGATCAGATATCTGAGTTTTTGGGTAGGAGCTTGCTCACGAAGTCAGTCTGACAGCTGGCCAGGATTATGGCTGAGTACATATCCATCGCTGCGGTAACGGCTACTTAGGGTTCCGCCCTGACGGCGGGTCACTTTTGGAAGAGCCGGGAGCCGGACCAGCCAAAAGTAACCAAAAGCGCTTTGCCCCACCACTTGGTGCCTCGCTTAGGCTCGGCATGCCCTCACTCCGGCATTGCTCCGTGGGCCGCCGCGAAGGGCCATCCATGGCCCAGCGCGGCTATCCCGGCATCCATGCCGGGATGCCCACTGCGCAATGCCTGCGTTCGGCCATCGTGGTTAACGGGGCGCCCGAGATCAACGTCCACGCCGAGGCGGCCTAGTAGCCGACCTGGCTCGTCCGGTCGTACTCCGGTCCAATTGTGGGAGCGAGCTTGCTCGCGAAGGCGGTCTGATAGTTGGCCATGGATTCTGGGCAACCACATTTCCGTGGAAATTGAACCTATTCGCTATCGTGCAGCCTTGACCTGGAATTTGTTGTAGAAAATCAAGTGCTTGCGTTTTGTTTGATAGGAGCTTGCTCCCGCTCGGTTGCGCAGCGACCGCCCAAGGGGCCTGCTTCGCAGTTCAGCGGGAGCAAGCTCCCTCGCCACAACAGCGTTCATCTCCTGCCGCAGTGCCTCACCTCGGCTGCTTATGGCGCTCATACCATGCCAGGGTGGGTTGGGTCGTGACACCATGGACCAAAATACTCAAGGCCACCACCGACAGGGTGAGGTTGATGCACAGTTGCGCCACCGCCGGCTGCAGGTCATGGTTCAAGGCGAAAAACAGATAAAACAGACTGCCGATCCCGCGGATGCCGAACCAGCCGATCAGTAGCCGTTGCGGTCCGTCGAGCAGCCGCCCCCAGGGTAACGCCAGCACACTCAACGGGCGGATGACGGCAAACAGCAGGGCACCGATCGCCAAGGCCCGCCAGTCCCAATGGTTGGCCAACACCACGCCGAGCAGGGTCACCAGGAACACTTCCATCGACCGCTCCACCAGGCTGCCGAACGCGAGCATGTCGCTCATCATGACCCCAGCGGCCAATTGACCATCGTCCAGCGACTCGGTATCGCCCAGGACGGCCTGCTGGGGCTCGACGGTTTCGTGACCTACCACCGGTTGCACCAGGTGTTCTGCCGGCAGCGCCGCTTCATCGGTGGACTTGACCTCGGCCTGGCGCAGCCCCAGGCCGGCGGCGAATACAGAGAGAAAGCCGTAGCCCTGGATCCACTCGGCCACGACGTAGGCCAGGGCAATCAGTGCCAGGGCCAGGTAGTCATTGGGCGACAGCGTGCTGTCGGCATTCTTGATGCGCATCGACAAGGTCAGCTTGCCAATCCCGCGGCCCATCCAGTAGCCAACCAGCAAACCGGCCGGCACCGCCCAGAGGACGTTACGCAACAGCCATTCACCGAGAAAACCGCTGCCGTCGTCGCGCAGCATCAACAGGCCGAGGATCACAAAGGGAAACGCGGTGCCGTCGTTCAGTCCCGCTTCGCCCGACAGGCCGAAACGCACCCGGTCGTTATCCCGCGCATCGTTGACCTGCACCAACGCCGCCAATACCGGATCGGTGGGGGCCAATATCGCGCCGATCAGCATCGACACGCCCCAACTGAGGCCGAACAGATAATGCAATGCCAGGCACAGGCCGGCAATGCTCAGGATCATCACCGGTCCGGCCAGCCCAAAGGCCACGCGCCAGGTACGGTTCTTGAGGGGCAGGCGCAACTTGAGGCCGCTGACGAACAACGAAAACACCACCGCGACCTCGGTGAGGTGTTCCATCCAGACCGACGAGTCGCTGATGTCCAGCTTCAGCACGTCCAACCCCATCGGCCCGATGGCAACGCCCAGCACCAGGCACATCGCCGAGGTGGTGACCGGCATCCAGCGCAGATAGGAGGAGGTCAGGGCCAGGGTCAGCAACACCGCACCGAGCACCGCTACCCATACCGTGAAAGTCATCGTTGCTCCTTGGATAGCAAGGGAGCCAGTTACAACACCCTGTAGGACCGCCAAGCACAATTCTGTGGCGAGGGGATTTAGCGAAACGTCGCACCGCCCCGCTGTGGGAGCAAAGCTTGCTCGCGATGCAGGAGCCTCGGTTCCAGAGAGACCGCGTTGTTTTTATCGCGGGCAAGCCTTGCTCCCACAGATAAATCCCCTCGCCACAAGGGTGTTCACTTGCTGGTATTGGCGCACTTGTCACTCATTCGAGGGCTGGAACGAAACGAGGGTTCCCCTCGTGAACGGACAACCCGTTTATCCGCCTGCCTTTCAACCCAACGGAATTTTTCGCCGTTGCCGGCGCTCTGCAACAGAAGAGACGTTCTGATTCAGCGTCCGCCGAGAACCCACGAGGCCCTTATGACTGCGCTGACACCCCTTCAATCCCGGCCGGCCACCGTCCAGGCTGTCACCCATAACGGACACGTGCGCCAATGCTATGAACGACTGTTCCAGGGCCCCGATGACGCCGACAAGCAAGCCGTCGCCCAAGCGTTCCTCCAGCAATGCATCGCAAAGGCTGCGGCGCTCCCCCAAGAGGTGCCCGATGACCCCATGGCGCTGCAGGCCTGGGTCGAGCAGCACAGCGCCGGTGTGGCCCGGCAATACGCTGACTACCTGGAGCGGCGCAAAAATGGCGGTGCGCGGGAATTCTTCAGCGGCAGGGCCCACGCCCTGTACTTCCTGCAGGCGGTGGCGCCGACCAAACGGGTCGACGGCGCCTGGCTGTATGGCGTGGTCAAGCACTGGCACGACCACCGTTTCGAAGGGCTGCTGTGCACCTACCTGGAAGAACTGGGGGACGGTCATCCCGGGCAAAACCATGTGGTGCTCTATCGCAAATTGCTCGCCGAACACGACCTGTCGGATGCCCCGGACATCGACGATGACCTTTATCTGCAAGGTGCCGTGCAACTGGCCTTGGGTTATGCCGGTGACGAATACCTGCCAGAGGTCATCGGCTACAACCTGGGCTATGAACAATTGCCCTTGCATCTGTTGATCAGCGCCTATGAGCTGAGCGAACTGGACATCGATCCCTACTATTTCACCCTTCACGTCACCATCGACAACGCCAGCACCGGCCACGCCCATAAGGCCGTGCAGGCATTGCTGCAACTGATGCCGATGGAAGCGGACCGTGAAGCTTTCTGGCACCGAGTCACATTGGGCTATCGCCTCAACGACCTGGGGCAGGGCAGCCGGGACATCATCGCCTCGTTCGACCTGGAGCGCGAAGTGCTGGACATGCTGGAACGCAAACGCCCGTTCGGCCAGCACATGCATTCCGATTACTGCAAGTTCGAAGGCAAGACCGTCAACCAGTGGCTTGCGGTGCCAGGCCAGTTGGAAGGGTTCTTGGCGGCAATGCAGAACAAAGGCTGGATCAAACGCCATGAAGACCCGCAGAACAGCCGCTTCTGGGCGCTGATCGACGGGGCCGGCGCGGCCATGTTCGGCGTGTTCAGCCCCTACGAAAAGCAGTTGCTGCACGATTGGATTGCCGGTGACTGGCTGGACCAGGGCACGAAGTCCGGCGCCCGGCGTGGTCCGGGTGCGGCGTGCGAGCCCACAACGCCGATGGATGATCCCGATGTGCAAAGCCTGCAACAGGCACTGCAAGGCCGCATGCCCGACGCGCAGATGCAGGTTCTGATGCCCTGGCTCTGTGCCCGTTGCCATAGCCATCCGGCCGGGCTGTTGGCGACTCGCCGCTTCATCGAACTCAAATCCGCACTTCGCTAGGGAGCCCTGCATGAATGAGGAAGAACGCCTGTCCGAACCGGACCTTGCGCTGTTGCAACTGGGCCGTCGCCTGCAAGCCGACGGCTACCGTTTCATTACCCCGACGCCGTTGACCCACGAGCGGGTCAATCAGCGGCCTGGCAATGAACGCGCCAAGACCTTGCGGGACGTGTTCGGCTGGTCACGGCCGTTTGCACCGGGGCTGATCAGCACCGACGAACAGCGGCAACTGCAAGACGCCCAGGTGCTGGAAGCACACGACGGCCTGTTGCGTAGCCGGGTGCGCTGGTCGAGCCTGGATGGCTTGCTGTTCGCGCATTCGCAGTTCCCCACCCAGGCCTCCGATGCGGTGTTTTTCGGCCCTGACAGCTACCGCTTTGCCCAACTGATCCATACTCATCTGCAACAGAACTTCACGGCGGTGCATCGCGCCGTGGACATCGGTTGTGGCGCCGGCGTCGGTGCGATCGTGATTGCCCGCGCCCGGCGTGAAGCGCAAGTGCTGGCGGTGGACATCAACCCGCAAGCCTTGCGCCTGAGTGCTGTGAACGCCGCGCTGGCCGAGGTGGGCAATGTCGAGGTCGCTCGCAGCGACGTGCTGCAGGACGTGCCAGGCAACTTTGACCTGATCGTCGCCAACCCGCCGTACATGGCTGATCCATCCGAGCGCGCCTATCGCCATGGCGGCGGCGCGCTGGGCGCGGGGCTGTCGTTGCGCATCGTCGAACAGGCCTTGCCCCGGCTCACACCGGGCGGCTCGCTGGTGCTCTACACCGGCGTGGCGATGGTGGATGGGCGCGACCCGTTCCTGGAAGCGCTGGGCCGATGGCGTGACTCGGCGGATTTCGGCTGGACCTACAAGGAATTGGACCCGGACGTGTTTGGTGAGGAATTGCTGACGCCGGGTTATCAGGACGTGGAAAGGATCGCCGTGGTGGCGTTGGTTGTAACCCGCATTGGCGCAGGTATCGGCGGGGCTATCGGAGGGATTATCGATGAACAGGCGCATGAAATTCGGCATTGAAGAGGAGTATTTCATCACCGATCTGCAAACCCGTTGCATGCCGGGTGAGCCACCCGCGGAGGCTGTTGCCGCGTGCCAGGCCGAGCTGGGCAAGCATTTCGCCCATGAAATGTTCCTGTGCCAGGTCGAGATGGCATCGCCCATCTTTCGCAGCCTGTCCGAGGCCGCCGACTACCTGAGCCAGGTGCGTACGGGCTTGAACCAGCGGTTGGCACCGTATGGCCTGGGTCTGCTCAGCGCCGGTTCACACCCGATGACGACCCAAGTGCTGCAGCCGACCGACGAGCTGCATTTCCAGCAACTGTTCGATGATTACCAGCGGGTGGCGCGGCGCAGCGTGCTGTCTGGCCTGCATATCCATGTGGAAGTTCCGGCCACCCAGGATCGGGTGCGGGTCATGAATGAGATCCTGCCCTGGTTGCCGATGTTCCTGGCCCTGAGCGCTTCATCGCCGTTCTGGAACGGTGGCTACAGTGGCTTCAGCAGCTACCGACAAGTGGCCTGCGATGAATGGCCGCGCATGGGCGTACCGGAATTTTTCGAAGACGAGTCGGCGTTCGCCCGCTACGTCGACATGCTCATGCGTACCGGGTCCATTCGCCAACCCAGCGATTGCTGGTGGGTGATACGGCCTTCCTCACGTTATCCCACGCTGGAACTGCGCATTTGTGACGCCTGTCCTCGGGTCGACGACGTCCTCTGCCTGGCCTCGCTGTTTCGCCTGATGGTGGCCCATGCCGTGGCGCAGCGCCGGCCTGGCGCCCACTACAACCAGATGTCCCAATGGGTCCTCAAGGAAAATCGCTGGCGGGCCAAGCGTCACGGGATTCTCGCGGAGTTTATCGTCGAGGGGCAGGAGCAGCCGATGCTGATCGGTGAATGGTTGACGCTAGCCGAGCAAACCTTCGGTGAGACCGCAGCAGAGCTGGGCGTCCAGGACGTGTTCAAGCAGGTGCGCCGCAGGGTGCAGGAAGGCACCAGCGCCGACCGGCAAATCGTCCTCTTCGAACAGGGGCTGCTGCTGGGCGATTCCGTCGAGCAGGCCTTGTGCCGCGTGGTCGATCAATTACTCGCGGAAACCGCCGGGCTGCCGGTCGCTGATCCGGCGTTGCAACAGGTGGCAGGTGGTGCATGAGCCGCAAGACCCTGGATGACTACAACCGCATGCGCGACTTCGCCGCCACCCCGGAGCCGGCGGCAAAGCGCTCGCGCAAATCGGCAAGAAGCGCCCATGCCTTGCAGTTCTGTATTCAAAAACACGACGCTTCGCGGCTGCATTACGACTTTCGGCTGGAGCTGGACGGTGCGCTCAAGAGTTGGGCGGTGCCCAAGGGCCCCTCCCTGGACCCGAAAGCCAAGCGCCTGGCGGTGCATGTCGAAGACCATCCGCTGGATTACGCCACGTTCGAAGGCAACATCCCCGAGGGTCATTACGGCGCCGGTGACGTTATCGTCTGGGACCGGGGCGTCTGGATTCCCCAGGATGATCCCCATGAGGCCTATGAAAAAGGCCGGCTCAAGTTCGAGCTGCAAGGTGAAAAGCTCAGCGGCCTGTGGAACCTGGTGCGCACCCACATGCCCGGCAAGCAGGAGCAGTGGTTCCTGATCAAGCATCAGGACCAGGCCGCCCGGCCCGAGAGCGAATACGACGTGGTCCAGGCCGAGCCGGACAGCGTGCTCAGCGATCGCACCCTCGTGCCTAAGCGCCGCGGCAAGGCCGCTACCGCCAAAGCGGTGAAACAAGCGGAAAAAGCCGTCCAGCCGAAATCGCCGAAACGCCCCTCGAAAACCACCCTAAGCGGTGCGGTCACAGGACCATTGCCGGAAACCCTCAAGCCGGAACTGGCAACGCTGGTGGACAGCGCGCCCGACGGCGATTGGCTCTATGAGATCAAGTTCGACGGTTACCGGGTCATGGCGCGCATTGAAAGCGGCGATGTAAAGCTGCTCACCCGCAACGGCCATGATTGGACCCATAAATTGCCAAGACAGGCTGAAGCCTTGGCCGCGCTGGGCTTGGAATCGGCCTGGCTTGACGGCGAGATGGTCGTTGCCAACGACCAGGGCGTGCCGGACTTCCAGGCCTTGCAAAATGCCTTTGAGGCCGGCAGCAGCGGCAAGATCGCCTATTACCTGTTCGACATGCCTTACCTTAACGGCATGGATTTGCGCAAAGTGCCGGTGCAAGAGCGCCGGGCGGCATTGGCCGCAGTGCTGGAGCCCAACGAAAGTCCCTTGCTGCGGTTTTCCGATGCTTTCGAGGAAACCCCCGAAGCGTTGCTCAACAGCGCCTGCCAGATGCGGATGGAAGGGTTGATCGGCAAGCGCATCGGCAGTGCCTATGTGTCCAGGCGCAGCAACGACTGGATCAAGCTCAAGTGCAAGAATCGCCAGGAGTTCGTGGTGGTGGGCTTCAGCGAGCCCAAGGGCGCTCGCAGCGCCTTCGGTGCCTTGCTGCTGGGGCTGCATGACGCCGACAGCGGCCAGTTACGCTACGCCGGCAAGGTCGGCACCGGGTTCAACGAAACCACCCTTAAAAGCATCTACCAGCAACTGCTGCCCCTGGAGACGAAAAAGCCCGCCGTGGTGAATCCGCCCACCGGTTACGAAGCCAAGGGCGTGCACTGGCTCGAACCGACGCTGTTGGCCGAAGTGGCCTTTGCCGAGATGACCAAGGAAGGTTCGGTGCGCCATGCGGTCTTCCATGGCTTGCGCGACGACAAGCCGGCCAAGGACATCACCCAGGAGCTGGCCAAGCCCGTGAAAAAAACCACCGCAGCGAAGAAAACCCGGGGCAAATCTGAACCAGACGTGGTATCGCCCATGGACGGCAAGGTCCGCATCACCCACCCGGAGCGGGTCATTGACGCCAGCAGCGGCACCACCAAGCTGCAACTGGCCGAGTACTACGCCAGCGTGGCCGAGTTCATCCTGCCGGAACTGGCTGATCGCCCGGTGGCCTTGGTCAGGGCGCCGGATGGCATCGCCGGGGAGCTGTTCTTCCAGAAGAACGCCGAGCGCCTGGCGATTCCCGGCATCAGCCGTCTGGACAAGGAACTGACCGGGCAGCCGGTGATGATCATCAACAACGCCGAGGCGCTGATCGGCGCGGTGCAGATGAGCACGGTGGAACTGCACACCTGGAATGCCACCTCGGTCGATCTGGACAAGCCTGACCGCTTCGTCCTCGACCTTGACCCGGACCCGGCCTTGCCTTGGAAAAGCATGGTCGAGGCGACGCAGCTCACGCTATCGGTGCTCGATGAGCTGGGGCTCAAGGCGTTTCTCAAGACCAGCGGTGGCAAGGGCATCCATGTGGTGGTGCCGCTGACGCGCAAACTGGGTTGGGACGAGGTCAAGGGGTTCAGCCATGCGATTGTCAGTCACATGGCCAAGCTGCTGCCGGACCGTTTCTCGGCAGTGTCCGGGCCGAAGAACCGGGTAGGGCGGATCTTCATCGATTATCTGCGTAATGGGTTGGGCGCCACCACCATCTGTGCCTACGCGGCCCGGACTCGGGAAGGGTTGCCGGTTTCGGTGCCGATTTTTCGCGAGGAAGTGGCTGAACTCAAGGGCGCGAATCTTTGGAATGTGCGCAATGTTCATGAGCGGCTGGCGGAAGTTGGGCATGAGCCTTGGGCTGGGCTGAAGACAACTCGGCAGAGTATTACTGCTGAGATGCGACGACGCATCGGCATGAAGAAGACCGTGAAGTCACGTATTTGAGGGGGGTGTGCATATCCATTGCTGCGGTAACGGATATGCCCACCGGCCTACCTACGCCCCCCGCCAATCACTGTTGTTTCGATCCCCCGCCAATCTGCCAGACATACGGCGGTTCCGTGCCGTTGATTTCCCAATCACCAATAATGCGCTCCTTGTAGATCAGCGGATTGTGCGAAGCGGCGGTGCGGGCGTTGCGCCAGTGGCGGTCGAGGGCCTTGCTGGTGCTGGTGGCCGAGGCACCAAGGGCATTGAACAGCTCGCTGGTGGCGCGTAGCACCAGGTCGGAGATGACCACCTGGGCCTGGGCCGATTCCAGTTCGGCGGCGATGTTGGCGGCGTGTTCGGTCGCGTCGTTCTGACTGAATCGGCTTTCGTAGGCGCGTTGGGAGGCGCTCGCGGCTCGCAGGGCAGTGGCTTGGGCGGCATAGACCTGGGCCGAGGCCCTGCCGACGACCTGTTGCACCTGCACGTCCTGGCTCACTTCGCTGGCATTGCCGGTGCTGAAGACTCGCGTGCGTTTGCGCACTTGCTCGGTAATGTCATGAACCGCCGCGCGGCCGGCGCCGGTCAGCACGGCGAGCAAGACCAGTTGATAAAACGCGGTCTGGTATTTGAAGCGAGTAGAGAAGTCGATGAGATTTTCCGCCTCGACCAACGCATTCTCGAACAGCGACGTGCCGCTGCCGGTAGTGCGTTGGCCAAAACCGTCCCAGTCATCGCTTTGCTTGACGCCCGGCTGGTGCACGCGCACGGCGGCAATCACGTCGGTGCCGTTGTCGTCGCGCTGGGCATACACGTCGATCCAGTCGGCGAAGATACTGCCGGTGCTGTAGTACTTGGTGCCGTTGACCACCCATTGATCGCCTTGCCGGGAAACCCGAGTAACGACGTCGCCGATTTTCACCGCGCCGACTTCCGTCCAGGCGTTGCCCACCAGTTCACCCTCGACGAAGCGCTTGAACCAGATGTCTTGTGGGCTGCTGGCGTGGGCGTTGAGACGGTCCTCGACAAATGCAAAGTGCCCGCGCAGCGCCTGGGGCAGGTTGGAATCGGCTTCGGCCAGTTCGATCAGCAGTTGCAACAGCTGCGGCAACGAAGCCCCGGCGCCGCCATATTCGACCGGTACGCGAATGGCTCCAAAGCCTGCTTCCTTCAGCCATTTCACCTGTTCAAAAGGCAAGCTGCGCGTCTGCTCACGCTCCAGGGCGCCGGCCTGGATGCGCGCAAAGATCGGCCGAAAGCGTTCGGCCAAGGGCTCATAGTCGGTGCCGGTGGACAGGATCGGTGGCAGGTGTTGTTGCTGTGCGGTCATGGTGAGGTTCCTTCTTATGACGAATAGGTGGGCAGGGGAGAAACCTGCCGGTGCCAGCGGCTATTGCACAGTCCGTGCCCGAGCCCAGACGCCCGTAAATACGGGGCTTGTACAGCGTTCATCAGCGCAGGGGCTGTCCTTGCCGAGGACAATCTGTTGCACAACTGTGTGCCCGGCAACAGTTGCTGCCACACACATCGACGCGGCGAATGTTCGTCAGGCAACAGTGGATCAACAGCTTGTCCGTCAAGCGACAGTGACATGATCCGACAAAGCTCCTAACGCATTGATTAATAAATGAATATTCAACTGGCACGGTTGCTGCTCTACACCTTGTGCAGACGCTGAGGTGGCGTCTCCAGGCATGGGGTAAGCGATGAGCAAGCAATTCAAAGTGGTGGCGGTGTCAGGCAGCGTGCAGCACCCGTCACGCACGCAGGTCCTGCTCCAGGCATTGGTCGACAGGCTCGCGCAGCAACTGCCGATCGAGCTGCGTGTAATCGAACTGGCCAAGGTCGGCCCCCAGTTCGCCGGGGTCTTGCGTCGCGAGGCGTTGCCGGCTGCCGTGCAGGATGACCTGCAGGCCATTGAGTCGGCTGATCTGTTGATTGCCGCCAGCCCGGTGTATCGGGCCTCGTACACCGGCCTGTTCAAGCACCTGTTCGATTTTGTCCATCACGAAGCCCTCAAGAATGTACCGGTGCTGCTGGCCGCGACGGGGGGCTCGGATCGCCATGCCTTGATCATCGATCACCAACTGCGGCCCCTGTTCGGCTTCTTCCAGGCCCTGAGCCTGCCGGTGGGGGTCTATGCCAGCGAAACCGATTTCAGCCAATACCAGATCTCCAGCGCACAGGTACTGGAGCGTATCGAGCGCGCCGTCGAGTCGGCGTTGCTGAGCCTGGTCCCGAGCGTTCGACGCGACGCCAGTGCCGCCTGATCAATTTCTTCTTTCAAAACGAGCCGTGGAGTACATGCAATGAGCCAGGACACGATCAAATTTGCCTACTGGGTGCCCAACGTCAGTGGCGGGCTGGTGGTCAGCAAAATCGAGCAACGCACCGACTGGGGCATCGACTACAACCGCAAGCTGGCCCAGATCGCTGAAGCGGCCGGCTTCGACTACGCCCTGTCCCAGGTGCGCTTTACCGCCGGTTACGGCGCCGAATACCAGCACGAGTCCGTAGCGTTCAGTCATGCCTTGCTGGCCGCCACCACGCGCCTGAAAGTCATCGCCGCAGTGTTGCCTGGGCCGTGGACGCCGTCGGTGTTGGCCAAGCAGATCGCAACCATCGATCACCTGACCGGCGGCCGGGTGGCGGTTAACATCGTGTCAGGCTGGTTCAAGGGCGAGTTCACCGCCATTGGCGAGCCATGGTTGGAACACGATGAGCGCTATCGCCGTTCCGAAGAATTCATCACCGCCCTCAAGGGCATCTGGACCACCGACAACTTCACCTTGCGCGGTGACTTCTACCGCTTCCACGACTACACCCTCAAGCCAAAACCCCTGCAGCAGCACCCGGAGATATTCCAGGGCGGCAGCTCGCGGGCGGCGCGGGACATGGCGGCCCGGGTGTCGGATTGGTACTTCACCAACGGCAATACCGTGGAAGGCGTCAAGGCGCAGATCGATGACCTCCAGGCGAAAGCCGCGGCCAACAACCACAAGGTCAAGGTCGGCGTAAATGCCTTTGTCATTGCCCGCGACACCGAAGAAGAGGCGCGTGCGGTCCTTGCCCAGATCATCGACCAGGCCGATCCCGAGGCCGTCAATGCCTTTGGCGATGCGGCGAAGCAGGCCGGCAAGTCCAGCCCGGAAGGCGAGGGCAACTGGGCCAAGTCCAGCTTCGAGGACCTGGTGCAGTACAACGATGGCTTCAAGACCAACCTGATCGGCACACCGCAGCAGATCGCCGAACGCATCGTCGCGCTGAAGGCCGTGGGTGTGGATCTGGTGCTCGCCGGCTTTCTGCACTTCCAGGAAGAAGTCGAGTATTTCGGCCGTAAGGTCCTGCCGCTGGTGCGTGAGCTGGAGCAACGCAAAGTGGCAGCCAAAACGGCGGCGGTCGCTTAGGCGCGGGAGGCAGCATGGGCACGTTCACTGACACTTTCGACGCGGCACCGGCCAGCTTGCCCCAGTGGTTGCAGCAACAGGCGCATCGGCATGGCGCGGATGTCGCGCTGCGCCATAAGCACCTGGGTGTCTGGCAGGAGCGGAGCTGGGCGCAAGTGGCCGAGGAGGTGCTCCGTTTGGCGAGTGCCCTGCAAGCCCGCGGTTTTTCAGCGGGCGCGACCCTGACGATCATCAGCCGACCCCGGCCGCAGGCGCTGCTTGCAGCATTGGCTGCACAATGGTTGGGTGGTGTGGCGAGCATGTTCGACCCGCTGGAAGCAGCGGCCGAACAGGTGCCACGGCTCGGCGCGTTGCAGCCGGATTTCGTCCTGGTCGAAGGCCTGGAGGAAATGCTGCGTCTGCGTGCGGCGCAGGTGGCTGCACCTGTGCTGGTTTATCTCGACAAGCGTGGCCTGGCCGATTCGACGCCATTCGTTCAAGCGCTGGATTACGCCGCGCTGGTTGCCGAGCAGCCAACCAATGAACGGGCACCGCAAGGGCGAGTGCTGCAAACGGCCTTTGTGTTTTATCGCGGGGCTGGGCAGGCGATTGAAGAGCAACGCGTCAGCCACGCCGAGCTGCTGCAGGAGGGCCAGCGGTTGCTGACGCGCGAAGGCCTGGGACGGCAGGAAGAGGCATTGGCCGCACGGGCGTTCGCCTCGGGCGGACAAGCCCGCTATCTGCTGGCGCCTTGGTTGATAGCCGGTTTTCGCCTGAATTTTCCAGAAAACCTGGCGACCCGTGATCGCGACCGCCGCGAGCTGGGCCCGACGCTGGTGGCCGGAACGCGAGAAACCTATGAGCGTTTGTACCGTTATGCGCTGGAGCGTTTGCCGGCGCCGGGCAGCTGGTCGCGTGGGCTGGTGGACTGGGCGTTAGCGGCCCATCCCGACGCCTTGCAACGGCATCTGGGTGACTGGCTGGTGCGCCGGCCTTTGCGCGATGTGCTGGGGTTCTCCCGGACCCGCGCACCGCTGCTGGTGGGCGATGCGTTGTCGCCCGAAACCCAGGCGTTTTTCCAGGCATTGGGTATCAGGGTTCGCCAGTGGGGCGATGCGGCCCACTGGGAAGCGCCGACGCATCTCGTGCAGCAAACCACCGATGACTGGACCGGGCGCCAGTCGCAATTGGCCTGAGAGGAGACGCGCCATGACCGAGACGGCCACCGCGCATTTGCTGGAGCTGGAGCATATTTCACTGTCATTCAAAGGCGTCAAAGCGGTCACGGACATCAGCTTTCGTGTCGCCACCGCAGAGATCTGCGCCTTGATCGGCCCCAACGGTGCCGGCAAGAGCTCGCTGCTGAATGTCATCAGCGGCGTGTACCAGGCCCAGGAGGGGCACATCCGTTTTGATCGACAGGAGCGGCGCCGGATGCGCCCCCACGATGTGGCGGTACGCGGTATCGCTCGCACGTTCCAGAACATTGCGCTGTTCAAGGGCATGAGCGTGCTCGACAACGTGCTCACCGGACGCAACCTCAAGCGGCGCAGCACTTGGATCGAGCAGGCGCTGCGCATCGGTCGCGCTCGGGCCGAGGATGACCGCCAGCGCGAAGCGGCCGAGCGCGTTATCGCGTTCCTGCACTTGCAGCCTTGGCGCGACACCCTGGTGGGTACGTTGCCCTACGGCTTGCAGAAACGCGTGGAGCTGGCCCGGGCGCTGGCGGCGGAGCCTCGGCTGTTGCTGCTGGACGAACCCATGGCCGGAATGAACGCCGACGAGAAGCAGCAGATGAGCCGCTTCATCGTCGATATCAATCGTGAACTGGGCACCACCGTGGTGTTGATCGAGCACGATATCGGCGTGGTCATGGACATCAGCGACCACGTGGTGGTGCTCGATTACGGTCGCAAGATCGGCGACGGCTCGCCCGAAGACGTACGGCAGAACCCCGAGGTGATTTCGGCCTACCTGGGCACTCGCCACTGACACTGGATATTCGACGCCTTCGCGCTGGGCTCTGTAGGAGCTGGCGAAGGCTCGGGCCGCGTTCGGACGATCTTTTGACTTTTCGCTTGAGACTCAAGTGTCTGGGAAAAGATCGCAGCCTCGCTGCGCTCGACAGCTCCTACCGCGCAGCCCAGCGGGAGCAATCTGGCCACAGGATCCTCGTTTGTATTAGCTGAACAGCATTAGGAACAGGCATGGAATTTTTCTTTGAAGTATTGATTGGCGGTTTGTTGGCAGGGGTGATGTACGCCTTGGTGGCCATCGGTTTTGTGCTGATCTACAAGGCCTCCGGGGTGTTCAATTTCGCCCAGGGCGCGATGGTGCTGTTTTCGGCGCTGACCTTTGTCAGCCTGCTGGAGCGCGGCGTGCCGTTCTGGCTGGCGTTCCTCATCAGCCTGACGGCCATGGTACTGATCGCCGTGGCGGTGGAGCGGGTGGTGCTACGCCCTTTGGTCAACCGTTCGCCGATCACGTTGTTCATGGCCACCCTCGGGCTGTCCTACGTCATCGAAGGCTTCGCCCAGGCGCTGTGGGGCGCCCAGGTGCATGGCCTGGAGCTGGGCATCAGCGACGAACCGCTGGCGCTGGGCGGGATGTTGTTGTCGCAGTTCGACATTTTTGCCGCGTTGACGGCGGCGGTCCTGGTGCTGCTGCTGTCCTGGCTGTTCAACAAGACCCGGCTCGGATTGTCGTTGCGGGCGGTGGCCGATGACCCGCTGGCGGCACTGGCCGTGGGCATCCGCTTGCAGCGAGTGTGGGTGGTGGTGTGGGCGGTGGCAGGGTTTGTCGGGTTGGTCGCCGGACTGCTCTGGGGCGCTCGCCTCGGTGTGCAGTTCTCGCTCTCGCTGGTGGTGCTCAAGGCCTTGCCGGTGCTGATCATCGGCGGCTTCACCTCCATCAGCGGCGCGATTGTCGGCGGCTTGATCATCGGCGCCTCGGAGAAGCTGGCGGAGGTTTATCTCGGGCCCTTCATCGGCAGCGGCATCGAGAACTGGTTTCCCTATGTGCTGGCGCTGCTGTTTTTGCTGGTGCGTCCGGCGGGGCTGTTTGGCGAACGGGCCATCGAACGGGTTTAGGGGAGCGCATGATGTTTTATCGAGAAGCAGGCCAGTTCAACATCCGCTATGCCCAGGACCGTCGGGTCTTCGCGCTGCGCCAGGACCGTCACGGGCTGGTCGCGTTGCTGCTGTTTGCCTTTGTCGTGGTGCCCTGGCTGGGCAATGACTACTGGTTCAGCGCGATCCTGATTCCGTTCCTGGTGCTGTCCCTGGCCGGGTTGGGGCTCAATTTGCTCACGGGTTATGCCGGGCAACTGTCCCTCGGTTCTGCGGCGTTCATGGCGGTGGGCGCCTTTGCCACTTACAACCTCGAAGTACGGGTCGCCGGTTTGCCGCTGTTGGTCAGTATCGCCCTGGGCGGATTGGCGGCGGCGTTGGTGGCGGTGCTGTTCGGCCTGCCGAGTTTGCGCATCAAGGGCTTCTACCTGCTGGTCTCGACCCTGGCGGCGCAGTTCTTCGTGACCTGGGCGCTGACCCGGTTCAGTTGGTTTTCCAATAACAGCGCCTCGGGCGTGATCAGCACGCCGCGCCTGGAGGTATTGGGGGTGAACCTCGACGCGCCGGCCGGCCGCTATCTGCTGACCCTGAGCGTGGTGGTAGCGCTGTTCTGGCTGGGCAAGAACCTGGTGCGCAGCGAGTTGGGGCGCAACTGGATGGCGGTGCGCGACATGGACACCGCCGCCGCGGTCATCGGCATTGCGTTGGCAAAAACCAAGTTGCTGGCGTTCGCCATCAGCGGTTTTTTCCTCGGGGTGGCCGGCGCGCTCTGGGCCTTCGCTTACCTGGGCACGGTGGAGCCCCACGGGTTCGACCTCAATCGGTCGTTCCAGATTCTGTTCATCATCATTATCGGCGGCCTCGGCAGCCTGCTGGGCAACTTCCTCGGCGCGGCCTTCATCGTGCTGTTTCCGGTGTTGCTCTCGAACCTGGTGTCGCTGCTGCCCGGCGGGCTGATTGACGCCGGCCAGGTGGAGAACCTGCAGAAGATGATATTCGGCGCCCTGATCATTTTGTTCCTGATCAAGGAGCCAGAGGGCCTTGCGCGCCTCTGGCAGAGATTTCGCCAGCGCGCACGGCTGTGGCCATTGCGCTACTGAGCGATGCGCACAGCGCGGGTTTGCAGTTCCATTTTGTTGGCTTACCTATGGCTTCATAACAAGGAAAATCCGATGTTCAAACGATCATTCGCCAGCAGCCTGGCACTGGCCCTGAGCCTCACCGCCGCGGCCTTCACCGTCCAGGCGGACAACGAACAATACTTCCCGCTGCAAAGCTATCGCGTCGGCCCTTATGCGGCCGGCGGCACCGGTTTTTTCGGCGGTTTTATCGACTACCTCAAGTACGTCAACGCCAATGGCGGCGTGAATGGCGTCAAGTTGACCTGGAGCGAGTGCGAGACCGAATACGTGGTCGAAAAAGGCGTCGAGTGCTACGAGCGCCTGAAGAAAGGCTTGAACGGCGCGCCAGCGGCGGCCACCAACCCACTGTCGGTGGGTATTGCCTACGCCACCCTGGAGCGCTCGACCGCCGACAAACTGCCGCTGATCACCATCAACCACGGTCGCACGGACTCCACCGACGGCAGCGTGTTTCCCTATGTCTTCCCGTTGCAGTTGAACCCGTATTCCGAAGTGTCGGCGATCATCAACTACATCGGCCAGAGGGCCGGGGGGTTGGACAAGCTCAAGGGCTTGAAGATCGTCACCCTGTATCACGGCTCGCCCTACGGCAAGGAAACCAACGAGGTGCTGCAAACCCTGGCCGCCAAGTACGGTTTTGCGCTGACCTTGCTGGAGGTGCCGCACCCGGGCAACGAGCAACAATCGCAATGGCTGAATATCCGTCGGGAAAAACCTGATTGGGTGATCCTGCGCGGTTGGGGCGTGATGAACCCGGTGGCGCTGAAAACCGCGCAGAAAGTCGGTTTCCCGGCCGACCACATCATCGGCAACATCTGGAGCAATTCCGAGGATGACGCCGCGCCGGCCGGTGCTGCGGCCAAGGGTTTCATCGCCATCACCACGCACCCTTCGGGCACCGATTTCCCGGTGTTGCAGGGCATCAAGAAACAAGTGGTCGACGCCGGCCATGGCGACCTGGCCGACCCCAAGCGTTTCGGCACGGTGTATTACAACCTCGGCGTGGTCAACGGCATTCTCAACGTAGAAGCGCTGCGCATCGCCCAGCAGAAATTCGGCAAGCAACCCCTGACGGGGGAGCAGGTGCGTTGGGGCTTCGAGAACCTCAAGCTCGACGATGCACGACTCAAGGAACTGGGGGCGTTGGGCCTGGTGCAGCCGTTGCAGTTGTCGTGCTCGGACCATGAAGGCGGTGGTGCGGTGCGCTTCCAGCAATGGGACGGTACGCAGTGGAAGCTGATCAGTGACTGGGTGCAGGCTGACCGCGCCTTGCTGCGACCGATCATCGAAGCGTCTTCGCACCAGTACGCCCGGGAAAAAGGCATTACCCCGCGTGATTGCAGCAAGGAATCCTGAGGCGTCACGGCGACCGGGCGGGCGTGTCCGGTCGCTACTTGAAAAAGGCGAAACAGCATGACGACGAACGTGCCGATCCTGCAGATCGACGATATTGAAGTCCTCTACGAACAGACCATCCTGGCCGTGCGCAGCGTGTCGCTGGAGGTCGCAAAAGGGCAGGTCGTGGTGCTGCTGGGCGCCAACGGCGCGGGTAAAAGCACCACTTTGAAAGCGGCCTCCAACCTGGTACGCGCCGAACGGGGCGAAGTGGTGCGGGGGCGGATCGTCTACCAGGGACGGGAGGTGACCCACAGCGCCCCGCACACCTTGGCGGCGAACGGCTTGGTGCAAGTGCTCGAAGGGCGGCATTGTTTTGCCCAGTTGACCGTGGAGGAGAACCTCTTGGCCGGTGCCTTGGCGCGTCAGGTGCCGCGGCGCCAGTTATTGGCTGAGCTGGAGTTGGTCTATGGCCATTTTCCCCGCCTGAAATTGCGGCGCAAAAGCCTGGCCGGCTACACCTCGGGCGGCGAGCAACAGATGATCGCGATAGGCCGTGCACTGATGGCCAAGCCGCAACTGGTCTTGCTCGACGAGCCGTCGATGGGCCTGGCGCCGCAGATCGTCGAGGAAATCTTCGAGATCGTGCGCCAACTCAATCAGCGCGATGGCGTCAGTTTCCTGATTGCCGAACAGAACATCAACGTCGCCCTGCGCTATGCCCACTATGGTTACGTGTTGGAAAACGGTCGTGTGGTCAGCGAAGGCAGCGCCGAACAACTGGCGGCTCGCGGCGATCTGCAGGATTTCTACCTGGGCGCACGGGCGAGGGAGCTTGCTGTTCCATGATCATTCCCACGCTCCTGCGTGGGAGTGTCGCCAGGGACGCTCCGCGTTCCGCTTTTGGCGTGTGACGCAGAGCGTCACGGGATGCATTCCCACGCGGAGCGTGGGAACGATCAAAGCCAGTTATCGAGGTGTATCAGGTGCATGTCATCCGTTTCATGGGGGGGCGCTGCGCACCCCAGCGGGAGCAAGCTCCCTCGCCACAGAGGTGTGGGCTCAGGTCGACAGGTTGACCACCCGACCATCGCGCGTGTCCAGTGCCGGGCGGCGTCGATTGACCACCAGTTCGCCGATCCTGATCAACAACGTGCGGGTGACATTGCGGCTCAGGCCCAACAGGCTGGCGGTGTGGACCTGATTGCAGTTGGCGTAGCGGTAGGCGGTGCGCAGCAACTCGGCCTCGACCTTTTCATACAGGTCGCCATGCTCTTGCTCGAGCAGTTTCTCGAAGGCTTTCTGCAACAGCGCCTCTGCGCTTTGAGGGGCCGACTCCTGCGAGTTGTCCTGGCGTTCGATACGGAAGTTCGACAGGTGCAGGTCCTGCACGCCGATCACGTTGTTGCGGCAAATCAACAGGGTGTGGTGGATGACATTTTCCAGCTCGCGGATATTCCCCGGCCAGGAATAGTCGAGCAATTTGCGCTGTGCCTGGGCATCCAGCGTCACCTCGCCGTGCCCGAGCCTGCGGCTGTACTCGGCAATGAAGTGGCGGATCAGCGGCAGGATGTCACCGGGGCGTTCGCGCAGCGGCTTGAGCACCAGGCTGACCACGTTCAGACGGTAATAGAGGTCTTCACGAAAGTGCCCGGCATTGATGGCTTTTTCCAGTTGCACGTTGGTGGCCGCCAACACGCGCACATTGATCTTGATGCTCTTGCGCGAACCCAGCCGGACCACCTCGCGCTCCTGTAGCACCCGGAGCAACTTGACCTGGATCGGCAACGGCAAATCACCGATTTCATCCAGGAACAGCGTGCCGCCGTCCGCTTCCTCGAACCAGCCGGCCTTGGCCGTCAACGCGCCGGTAAAGGCGCCTTTTTCATGGCCGAACAGCTCGGCCTCCACCAGGGTCTCGGAAAACGCCCCGCAGTTGACCGCAACAAACGGTTTGTGGCGACGGGCGCTGAGGTTGTGTACGTGGCGCGCCACCAGTTCCTTGCCGGTCCCGGTCTGGCCGATGATCAACACGCTGGCGTCACTGGGCGCGACTTGCTGCAAGTGAGCCAGCAAAGCGCGGGAGGTGGGGTCTTCGAAGACCTGGGCCGTGGCACGAATCGAGGTGGCCAGGCCGGGGGAGGGAGGAAGCGTTAGAAGCTGCATGACGGTGGCCCGTTAATGAGATTGCCGTGACTGAAAATGGGTAAATGCCAACGTTCTTGAGGCAGTACCGCGGAGCCATTGGGCTTAAGGCTTAATCTAAATGATCTAAAAAACAGACAACAAATAACCTTTAGTTATTTGCTTAGGGCTTTCGTCCTCGAATTCAGCGCAGATCTATTGGCCAGTCGCCGTTAATGAAATGAATTGAAGTGACGATAAAAAGTTTTATTGACTAAAGAATAACGCCGGGTAATTATTTCCCTGCATCTGCTTTCACGCAGAGTCATTTTGCAGGGGCAACCCGATGAATCAGAACACCGTGCCTTCACTGGCCAGTCTTTACGTCGAGACTCACGAATCGCCATTTGACGCACGCTCGGCGCCTTCGCTCATGCAAGGCTTTCCCGCCGAACCCCACCGCCGCGTCACCTGGCACAACTGGATGAGCCCACCGTTCAACCAATGGGGTTTCCGCAACCTGGCGCGCTTGCGTCCTTCCATCGATGTGCAGGCCGGCAGCGGGCCGGTCAGTGCGTTCAAGCAGGCGCTCCAGCCGTTGGATGAGCTGCACTTCGACAGCGAATGTGGCTTGAGCATCAGCGTGATCGATCACCTGGTCGCCAGCCAGACCGATGCTTTCCTGGTCCTGCAGGGCGACACCGTCCTGTTTGAGCGCTACTTCAATGGCCAGCGTCCCCAGGACCGGCACATCATGTTTTCGGTGACCAAGTCGCTGATCGGTGCCTTGGGCGAGCAACTGGTCTGCGAAGGCCTGCTGGACCCTACGTTGACCGCCACCCATTACGTACCGGAACTGGCGGGCAGCGCGTTCGGCGATGCGACCGTGCGCCAGTTGTTCGACATGGCGGTGGCCGTCGATTACAGCGAGGTCTATGAGGATCCGGATTCAGAGAGTTCCCAATACGGTTACGCCTGCGGTTTCCAGCCGGCACCCGCGCAGTACGCGACCTTCGAATCCCTGTATCAGTACTTGCCCTCACTGAGGAAACGCGGCAGTCACGGCGGCTTTTTCCATTACGTGACGGCCACCACCGAGGCGTTGGCCTGGGTCATGGAGCGGGCATCAGGCAAGGCCTGCCATAAGTTGCTGCAGGAGGTCTGGAGCCAGTTGGGTTGTGAACGTGACGGCTACTTCCTGGCCGATCCCTGGGGCCGCAGCGTCGCCGGTGCCGGTTTCAATGCGACCTTGCGTGACATGGCGCGCTTCGGTCGCCTGCTGGCCAACGATGGCCGCCAGGGTGGGACACAACTGCTCTCGGCCGAAGCGCTGGCCGGTATCGCCGCCGGAGCCGACCCGGCGATCTATGCCGCATGCGCCGACTTCTCGAGCTGGACCCCAGGCGCGTCCTACCGCAGTCAATGGTATGTCTTCAACGACCACAGCCAGGCGCTCATGGCCGGTGGCATCCATGGCCAATACCTGTTCGTCGACAAACCGTCCGGCGTGGTGATCGTCAAGCAGTCGTCCCTGGACGAAGCCGTCAGCCCATTCGACGGCGACAGCGTGCGCATGCTGCGTGCCATCGCGGCGCAACTGACGCCCTGACTTCATCCGATAAACACAAGAATTTCGTTCCGCTCACCTGGCCCCACCAGGTGTTGGCGCGGGTTTGCGCCGCCATTTACTGCCCTGTAACAACAATAATCACACAGGAGCTCCATATGGTTTCCATGATGCGTTTGTCCCGAACGGTGCTCGTTCTCGGGTTGCCCTTGACCGCCCAGGTTGCCTGGGCGGGCTACACCTTCGAGGAGGGCAACCTCAAGGGCGAGGTCAACTTCAGTGCCGGTGGCGCAGTCCTTTCTACCCGCAACGTCAACTTTGGCGGCGGTGTGGTGGACATGCGCAGCGGCAAGAATGGCGGCACGAAAATCGACTGGCAGGAGTTCTACGTCAAGCCGGGCATCAAGTTGGAATACGCCGTGCAGCCGGATTTCAGCCTGTTGGCGGGCGGCTCCCTGGTGGGCGCGACCACCTTCGGTGATGGCGATGCCGGTGGCTTCACCCGTAGCTCCGACGGCAAGCTGTCGACCGAAGAGTTCTATGGCGGTTTCCGCGCTGGCGAATGGACGGTCACCGGCGGTCGCCAGAACTACATGATCGGCAACGGTTTCATCGTGATGGATGGCAACCTCGACCAGTTGAACGACGGCGCCTACTGGCTCGCCCCACGCACCGCCTTCAAGGATTCGGCCGTGGTCGCCTGGGACCATGGCGCGTTGAAGGTCCAGGGCTTCAGCCTGGGCACCGACAGCGACCTGGGTGACTTTCGCATGAGCGGCGTGAACCTGGACTACAACCTCGACGACCAGGTGACGCTGGGCGCCACCGCGTTGAAGGTCAAGGCCCTGGGCCCCAAGGGCAGCACATTGCCGCGTCGTCGCGATGGCATGCTGGTGTACAACGTCAGGGCCTTGAACGCCAAACTCCCGGGCATCCCGGACCTGACCCTCAATGCCGAATATGCCCTGGAGCGAGGCAGCGGCGAAGGCGTGGACTACGATGCCAAGGCCTGGTACGGCCAGGCGGATTACACCTTCAGCACGCTGCCGCTGACCCCGGTGATCGGCTACCGCTACGCGAGTTTTTCCGGCGACGACAACCTCACCGACAACCGACAGAAAGCCTGGGATCCGTTGACCAAGGGCTTCGTCGACTGGAGCACCTGGTTGATCGGCGATGTCGTCGGCAACTACCTGCTGTTCAACAGCAACGAAAACGTCCAGCAGTTCTCACTCAAGACCCACCTCAACGAAACCCTCACCCTCGGTGCGATCCACTACCAGTTCTGGCTCGACGAAAAAAACTACATGGGCACCGCCGTCAGCGATAAACGGTTTGCCGACGAGAGTGTAGTCTTCCTGGATTGGGCGCCTTCGAAGTCGTTGTCCACCTCGCTGTCCTATAACTGGGTCAAGCCCATGGCAGCGGCCAAGCAAATCTTCGGCGACGACCGGAAATTCAGCGCGCTGGAACTCTACTTCACCTACCGCTATTAAGTGCCGCGAGCCTTCGCGGCCGCGCTGGAGTGTTTGATCATGAGCCTGTTTTTGCGTAACACCTTGCTGGGCGCTGTCGTTTCGATGCTGGTCAGTGGCGCGAGCCTGGCCGAAGAGCGGACGGTGCGGATCTATAACTGGATCGAGTACCTGCCGCCTGAAATCCTCAAGAGTTTCCAGGAGGAAACCGGCATCCGTCCCATCTACGACGTGTTCGACAGCGTCGAGACTTTGGAGTCCAAGCTGCTGACCGGCAACTCCGGGTATGACGTGGTCTACCCGAGCAGTTCCAACGTCAGCCACCTGATCGCCGCTGGCGCCGTCCAGCCCCTGGACCGCAGCCAATTGCCGAACTGGCAGCATCTGGACCCCGAGTTCATGAAGTCCCTGGAAGCGGTGGGCGATCCGGGTAACCGCTATGCGGCGCCGTATCTGTGGGGCACGACGCTGATCGGCTACAACGTCGACAAGGTGCGCCAGGTGCTGGGTGCCGATGTGCAAATGAACACCTGGGACATCCTTTTCAAGGAAGAGAACATGGCCAAGCTGGCCAGTTGCGGCGTCGGTTTGCTCGACGCCGCCAATGAGATCGTGCCCATCGCCTTGCACTACGAAGGTCTGGACCCCAACAGCCAGAAACGTGAAGACTACGCAAAGGCGCAGGCGGCCATGCTCAAGGTTCGACCGTACATCACCTACTTCAACTCATCGCGCTATGGCATGGACCTGGCCAACGGCGAGATCTGCGTAGGGGTGGGTTGGTCCGGTGGGGTGGCCCTGGCCAAGCGACTGGCCGAAGACGCAGGGAAGGGGGTCAAGGTGGAGATGGCGCTGCCCAAGGAAGGCGCACCGATGTGGTCGGACGTCATGATGGTGCCCACCAATGCGCCGCATGCCAAGGAGGCTTACGCGTTCATCAACTACATCTTGCGTCCCGACGTCATTGCCCGGATCAGCAACAAGATCGGTTACCCCAACCCGAACAAGGACTCCACGACGCTGGTCAATGCTGAAATTCGCAACAACCCCGCCATGTATATACCGGACGAGGCGCGCAAGACTCTGTTCGCGTTGGAGCCGGTGCCGGCGGCGGTGGAGCGGATCCGCACCCGTACCTGGACCAGCATCAAGACGCATCGCTGATCAGTGTGACCCGGCGTTGCGGCGCCGGGTCCGTATCGGTGGAGTGTTCGCTCAGGCGCGCATGCCCAGGAAGAGCAATTCGGTGATCCGCCGGACCTGGGTGGAGTGTGCCTCGATATCCGGTTGTTCCTGGTTGACCAACCTGAACAGCTGCAAGTGCGAATAGTCGTTCAACAGGAACGCGGCGAGGTCGACATCGAGGTCGGCGCGCAGCTTGCCAGCTTGTTGCAATTCCCTGATCAACCCACTGATTTCGGCCCTGAGCGCATCGTTCATGGCGCGATAACCCTCGGGCAGCCCGTTGTTGCCACCAAACAGGATCAGCGGCAGCAACTCGCGCCACAGGCTTGGATGCATGACCTCCAGCGCGTAGCCGGTCAACAGCCGCTCCAGATAACACAGCGCTTCGACCGGGTCTTCGATTTCAGGGATCTGGCTGCGGGTGTCCGTGAGTGCGCGCTGGTCGGCGTCGTGCAGGATCTCCAGGATGATCTCCTGCTTGTTGCCGAAATACTTGAAGACGGTAGGCGCCGATACGCCGGCCTGGCTGGCGATCTGCTCGATGGTGGTGTTCTGGAAACCCTGGCGCTCGAACAGTTCGACCGCCGCCTTGCTGATGGCTTGGCGGCGTTCGGCTTTTTGACGTTCACGCAGTCCGCTCACGGGAGGTCCTTGTCGTTGAAATAATAAAGGGCGAACGGCGTAATGCCAGCCAGTTGGAGATCAACCTGTGGGAGCGAGCCTGCTCGCGATTGCGGTGAGTCAGCCAACATTGATGTGATTGACACTCCGCATTCGCGAGCAGGCTCGCTCCCACAGGAACTGACAGGCATGCAATAGCGCCCAGTGCACCACGCAAAATACTTAACCCAGTAAAGTTTTTAAAGGGTTTATTTCATGGCTCCCCCTCAAGGACGTGGCTGAATACCGCGATCCAGACACCTGGCAAGAGGCAAAATGCCATGCCGTACTTGGCGAAATCAGGCACAGGGATGGCGCGTTCAGGTAACTAACTCGGGAGGGAAGGCAGGTAACGTGGCGCGACTTTTCAACGGCCATGCACACGTTCGCGACGGGGACCGTCTTCAGGAGGGGATGAAACCACAAGCACCGACCGTCCCTAAGCGCGTCTCAATGTTCGATCACAAGAGAATAAAAAAATGACCAGCCCCAGCTTCAAGGATTCGAACGGCCATTTGGCACAGGGCTTCAAGCCTCGTCACGTCACCATGCTGTCCATTGCCGGGATCATCGGTGCGGGTCTGTTCGTGGGATCGGGCCATGCCATTGCCGCCGCCGGCCCGGCCGTCATGTTGGCCTACCTGTTTTCCGGGCTGTTGGTGGTCCTGGTCATGCGCATGCTGGGCGAGATGGCGGTTGCCAATCCGGACACCGGCTCCTTCTCGACCTATGCCGACCAAGCCATCGGACGCTGGGCTGGCTTCACCATCGGTTGGCTCTACTGGTGGTTCTGGGTGCTGGTGATTCCCATCGAAGCGTTGGCCGCCGGTCATGTCCTCAACCAATGGTTTCCCGCCGTCGATGCCTGGCTGTTCGCCTCGGTGTCGATCGTTCTGCTGGCCGTGACGAATCTGTTCAGCGTGTCGAAGTACGGCGAGTTCGAGTTCTGGTTCGCCATGGCCAAGGTGGTGGCGATCATTGGTTTTATCTCCCTGGGTTTCGCGGTGCTGATGGGTTGGATTCCCGAACGCGAAGCCAGCGGCCTGAGTCGGTTGATGGAGGAGCATGGCGGGTTCGCCCCCAACGGCCTGTCGGCGGTAGTGGGCGCTTTCATCACGATCATGTTCAGCTTCATCGGTACGGAGGCGGTGACCATCGCGGCGGCGGAATCCGATAACCCTGCGCAGAACATTGCCAAGGCCACCCGTTCGGTGATCTGGCGTATCGGTGTGTTCTACCTGTTGTCGATCTTCGTGGTCATTTCCGTGGTGCCCTGGAACGATCCGCTCCTGGCTTCAGTCGGTTCCTACCAGCGGGCGCTGGAACTGATGAACATTCCCCACGCCAAATTCCTGGTGGATATGGTGGTGTTGATCGCCGTGGCCAGTTGCATGAACTCCTCGATCTACATCGCCTCGCGGATGTTGTACTCGCTGGGGCGTCGCGGCGATGCGCCAAAGGCACTGAAGGTCACGTCCTCGGCCGGTGTGCCACGGTCGGCGGTGATTGCCAGTACCGTGCTGGGCGCGGGTGTCACTTTGTTCAGCTACTTCATGCCCGCCGGCCTGTTCCAGTTCCTGCTCGCCAGCTCCGGCGCCATCGCCTTGCTGGTGTATCTGGTGATCGCCATCTCGCAACTGCGCATGCGCCGGATGTTGCAACGACAGAACATCGAGCTGCCTTTTCGCATGTGGTTGTTCCCCTGGCTGACCTGGTTGGTCATCGTGTTCATCTCGGCGGCGCTGGCGGTCATGATGATCACGCCTGAGCACCGCAGCGAGGTCAGTACCACCCTGGGCCTGGCGTTGGTCATTTCCTTTATCGGCCTGGTGACATCGCGGCATTCACCCCAGCCTGAGCGCGTCGCTTCCCTCGGCTAGTTCGTCATTTTTACCCTGTTGACGCCACGTTACTGGCGTCAACAAAACCGCCTTTTCAGCCCATTCAAGACGTAAAAACCCCAGTCTTGAAGCGCGGCCCTTCCGCCTGTCACCCACTTGCAAACCCAGCCTTGCGAACCGGCACTAACCCGCGGCCGCGTTGTCAGTAATTTGCGCCTGTAGGGATGAGGATCGTCCCTGTTATCGGCACACTCAGCTGGATAGTTTTTTCTCGAGCACTCTCGAAAAAACAGCCTTGCGATGGATTGCGTCCTGGACCGACCATTTCTCTTGCAGGCGATTTCCCATGGGGTTTCTACTCGATCCGCGTCATGACATTGATGCTGCCTTATTGAGCTACCGCCGGGTGTTCTGGGCCCTGGCATTGTTCAGTGGCGTGATCAATCTGTTGGTGCTGGTGCCGTCGCTCTACATGATGCAGGTCTACGACCGGGTCCTGACCAGCCGCAACGAAACCACCTTGTTCATGCTCACCTTGATGGCCCTGGGACTGTTCATGTTCAGTGCCCTGATCGAGTGGGTCCGTGGCGAGGTGATGATTCGCATGAGCGCGGGGCTGGACGAAGCCTTGGGCGAGCGGATTTTCGACGCTGCCTTCGCCCGCAGCCTGCGCGAGCACAACGCCAACCCGGCGCAAGTGCTCACCGACCTGGCGACGCTGCGCCAGTTGATTACCGGGCAGGGCCTGATCGCCTTGCTCGATGCACCCTGGCTGCCGATCTTCCTGCTGGTGGCGTTCATCTTTCACCCCTGGTTCGGCGTGCTGACACTGGTGCTCGCCCTGGTGCTGGTCGGCTTGGCGCTGTGGGGCGAACTGGCGACGCGCACGCGCCTGGGCGAAGCCAATCGCCTGGGCGTGCAGTCGTCGATCTATGTGAATAGCACGCTGCACAACGCTGAAGTGATCCAGGCCCTGGGCATGCTCGGGCCGCTGCGTCAGCGCTGGAGCCTGTTGCAGCAACGGATCATTGCCGCCCAGGCCCATGCCAGCGACCGCAGCGCGCGTATCACCTCGATGACGCGTTTCGTGCGGATCTCCGGGCAGTCCCTGGCGTTGGGGCTGGGCGCTTTGCTGGTGCTTGAAGGCCAACTGTCGGCGGGCATGATGATTGCGATGTCGCTGTTGCTGGGACGGGCCCTGGCGCCCGTGGAAATCGCCATCGGCTCGTGGAAGCAGTTCAACGCCGGACGCCAGAGCTACCAGCGCCTGAGCCAATTGCTGGCCCAGCATCCGCGCGAGCGTCTGCGCATGCCGTTGCCACCACCCACCGGTGCGGTGCGCCTGGAGCAGTTGTATGTCGGTCCGCCGGGGGCTTCGCAGCCGATCCTGCGCGGGATCAATTTCAGCCTCGCCAAAGGCGATGTGCTGGCGGTGGTCGGGCCCAGCGCCAGCGGTAAATCGACACTGGCGCGCGCCTTGGTCGGGGTCTGGCCGGCCATGGGCGGGTCGGTGCGCCTGGACGATGCCGAGATCAGCCAGTGGTCCCACGACGCCTTGGGGCCCTACCTTGGATACCTGCCACAGGACATCGAGTTGTTCGATGGCACGGTCGCCGACAACATCGCCCGTTTCGGTGAACAGGACGCCGACAAGATCATCGCCGCCGGGCGTCATGCGGGTATCCACGAAATGATCCTGCGCTTTCCCAAGGGCTACGACACGCCGTTGGGTCCCGGCGGACTTGGCTTGTCCGGTGGGCAGAAACAACGCCTGGGCCTGGCTCGCGCGCTCTACGGACGGCCATCGCTGATCGTGCTCGATGAGCCCAACTCCAATCTCGATGACGCCGGCGAGCTGGCGCTGGTGCAGGCCATCAGTGCGCTCAAGGCGGCCGGCAGCACCGTGGTGTTGATTACTCACCGACCCAGTGTGTTGGCGGTGGTCGATCACATCCTGGTGCTCAAGGACGGTACTCAACAAGCGTTCGGCCCACGGGACCGGGTGCTCAAGGCATTGATGCCGGGGCCGAGACCGGCCGCGGTCAGGGAGGCGGGCGGCGATGCGTGATCTGACTCCAGGGGCACAAGCGTACAGCGAGCAAGGGCTGAGCGTGCGCAGCACGACGACGCTGCCCAGTGCCAGCACCGACGCCGGGAGCGCGGCGCGTTATGGCATGGGATTCCTGGTCCTGACGCTGGGCGGTTTCCTGCTCTGGGCCTGCCTGGCGCCGCTCGACCAAGGGGTGGTAGGCAGCGGCACCGTGGTGGTGGCGGGGGAGCGCAAGGCGGTGCAGTCGTTGGTCGGCGGGGTGGTGGAAAAACTGTTGGTCAGCGATGGCGACCGCGTCACCCAGGGGCAATTGCTCGTGCAGCTCAATACGGTGCAGGCGCAGTCGCAACTGGACGTGACCCTGGGCAAGCTGCTCAATGATCGCAGCATCGAGGCGCGCTTGATTGCCGAGCGCCTGGGCAATGCCGAGATCCAATGGCCCGCGGAACTGCTGGCCCACGCCGACGAACCGCGAGTCAAGGCGGCCATGGCCTTGCAGAGCCAGTTGTTCATCACCCGCCGCGCGGAGCTGGGCAGCCGCTTGCAGATCATCGAGCACGAAGCCGCGGCCTTGCAGCAGCAATTGCTTGGTTACGAAGGCGTCAAGCGCAACTACGACGCGCAGATGCGCTTCCAGCAGCAGGAGCTCGAAGGCCTGCGTGATTTGGCCCGGGAAGGCTACGTTCCGCGCAACAAACTCTTCGAAGCCGAGCGCAACGCGGCCCAGTTGGCGGGGCAGATCGCCTCTGGGGTGGGTGATGTCGGCAGGACTCGCCAGGCGATCAACGAAAGCCGGCTCAAGGCCTTGCAGGCGCAGCAGGAGTTCCGTCGCGATGCCGAAACCCAGCTCAGCGAAGTCTCGGCCGAGGCCGCCGGTTATGCCGATCAGATTCGCGCCCTGCAGTTTGAAGTCGACAACGGTGCGATCCGTGCGCCGGTGGCCGGGCAGGTCATGGACGTGAGCATTCATACGGTCGGCGGCGTGGCTCAGGCCGGCCAGACCCTGATGCAGGTCGTGCCGCTGGATGCACCGATGGCGATCACCGCGCGCTTCGAGCCGTTGATGGCCAACAAGCTGCGCCCGGGCCTGCCGGTGCACGTGCATTTTACCGCGCTGCAACGGGTGGATACGCCGACGGTGACCGGCACGGTGACGACGGTGTCGGCGGACCAGTTGATCAACGAGCAGACACACCAACCGTACTTCTCTGCCAAGGTCGAGATTCCTGCCGACACGGTGGCTGCGTTGCAGAGCGCCGGCCTGCTGGTACGCCCGGGCATGCTCGCCGACGTCACGGTGGTGACGGGCGAGCGCACCTTGATGAATTACCTGATGAAGCCTTTGCGTGAACGCTTGCTTGCAGCCTTCAAGGAGGAATGAGCATGGTCGATCGTTGCCGCTACCGTGTGCGTGTATTGCTGAGCCTGTGTGCGGGTTGGGCGGCGTTCAATCCGGTGTGGGCCGCTGAGGGGGGGCTGAGCCTGACCGCCGCCTACGATGCTTCGCGGCTCAACGATCCGACCGTGCAGTCGGCTGCCCACGCCTTTGAAGCTTCGCGGCATGAAGAGGACATCGGGCGCGGCGGCCTTTACCCGCAAGTGTCGCTAAGCTCGCGCTACGGCTACGGCTACGGCGGGCGTACCGACGGCGGTGACGACAGCAGTTACGTCAACAGCAACGATTACCAGGCGAACAACGTCACCTTGGCGGCGCAACAGCCGCTCTACGACAAGGCACGCTGGGCGGCGTATCAGGAGGGCAAGGCGCGCGGTCAACTGGGCACCCAGGTGTTCGACGTGGCCGGCCAGACTCTGTATGACCGGGTGGCGAAGGGGTATTTCGACGTCGCCCGGGCCGAGAATGAGATCAAGTTGATCGTCCAGCAGAAGAGCGCCATCCAAGGTTTGGTCGTTCAAAGTAAAAAGCTTTATGAAGGCGGCCAAGGCGCGATCACCGATATCGACGAAGCCCAGGCGCGGCTCGACCTGGTGCAAGCCCAGGAGGCTGAAGCCCAGGCGCGTCGGGTGGCGGCGTTGCGGGCCTTGTCCGGGCGTGCCAGCGTGCCGATCGATGACATCCTGCCGATGCGCGAAGAATTGGCCGCCGGTAGCCCTATACCGCCGGAACAGGATTTGCCGTACTGGACGGCGATTGCCCGCGAGGCCAGCCCCGAGCTGGCCGCCCGACTGGCGGCGGTGAAAGTGGCCGAAGCCCAGGCCGACAGCCAGCGCGCCGGGCATTATCCAACCTTGTCGCTGACCACTCAGCTGACCCGCCGGGAAACCCGTCAATACCAGGAACTCGACCCGCGCCAGGACACTTACTACGTGGGTGTGCAGTTGGATATCCCGTTGTACCGCGGCGGGGCGGTACGGGCCTCGGTGGCCAAGGCCGAAGCGCAACTGGCCGGCGCCCAGTCCGACTACGACGTGCAACGCCAGCAACTGGCCGAGGATATCGAGGCCGATTACCTGGGCGTCGTCGCCGGGTTTACCAAGAGCAAGGCGATGCAGCGGGCGGTGGAGTCCAATCAGCGAGCACTGACCTCGACGGAAAAAGGCTTCCAGGGCGGCGTGCGTTCCACGGTGGATATTCTTGACGCGCAGCAGCGGCTGTTCCAGGCCCGTCGAGACCTGCTCAACACCAAGCTCGACATGCTGCAAAGCTATGTGAGCCTGCACACCCACACCGGCCAGATGAACCGCGCAGTGCTGGAGCAGGTGCAAAGCTTGTTCTAGACAATCCAGGGCTCAAGTTTGCAACTTATCCCTGTGTGCAGGCTTGCTCGCGATAGCGGCGTGTCAGTCTGCCTTGTTGTTGGATGTGCCGCCGTCATCGCGAGCAAGCTTTGCTCCCACAGCTTGGATCGGTGCCAGCCTGCGATTTCCCTGCCAACAAAAATCCCCTGTGGGAGCGAGCTTGCTCGCGATAGC
>NZ_MUOA01000052.1:0-31211 GCF_002001065.1 Pseudomonas sp. A25(2017)
GCGATATCAGCCATTTTTTGATGCATCGCTACAACTGGATTCGGCCTCACCAATTCAACGATGGGTTGGCGCCAGCGCGGGCCGAGGAAAATCTTAACGTCGTGTCCGGGATTAGTTGACCACTACAAAAGAAAGGCAAACCGGTTCGGAGATCGCGGGCAGGATCGTGACCCGGAATTCGTAGCGGATTTTAAACTTGTCATGGAGAACTTAGAGACAGTACGAGCGCATCATAATGGTGGCTCCCTGATGACTTAAAGCTACCTCAAATCAGCGGCCCTGCCTTGGCGGTTTTTAGGTCGAAACAAAGTCATGAGATTTTGGTGGCTGTGGTGTGCTACACCAACCTGCGCGGCATCAGTAGGATTTCTTATCAAAAAATTATGGACGACCGATGGCAGACTTTTGATGGTCTTCTATAGGTAGCTTACGGGAGCTTTTGTGCACGATATCAACTCAAACGGAGAGTACCTGGAGCGGCTTGTAGCCGAGATATTTCGGGCGCTGGGTTACGAGGATGTTCGCAACAACCCTCGAGGCATGACTGCCTTGGGAAGGCATTATGAGATCGACGTTTCCTTTATTAGGGACGGTGAGGTTGGCGTAGCCGAAGTTAAGCACTACAGATATTTGTCTCCTCCCACCCCCAGTCTATTTCTAAAGGCTCTCAGACAGGCAGATAGCGTAAGAGAGCTGGTAGGAGCCCGCGTTGCTATCCTCGCTTTTTCGTGCCCATTAACACCTAGCTTGGCAGAGGCCGCAAAGGCATTCCCTCTGGTCGAAATTTGGGATGCTGCGGAACTATTCAGGCGCGCGGCTGGATTTCCAGGGCTTACACGGAAGCTGGAGCACTTCTTCGAAGCAACGACATCTCCCTACACCAAGCCAGCCTTGGCCCTAGAAACCGGTCTTTCCGAAACTAAAGAGATGCCCCAGAAGACTGGGCGCAGATTGGCCGATACACTTCTGGGTATTAGACCTGGACGAAACATGGCGGCTGCTTTCGAGGACGCGTGTATCGCCGCTTTGAAGTATCTGTTTGAAACCGACCTTCATGGATGGCATGAGCAGTCGAATACCGATGATGAGCTTCACCGCAGGGATCTCGTATGTCGAATACTTCCTAACGCTGAAATCTGGAAACTCATGCTCGATGATTTGGGCAGCCGGTACGTGATTTTTGAGTTCAAAAATTATACCGACCCAATCACTCAGAAGGAGGTGGTTACAACTGAGCGATATCTGTATCCCTCAGCCCTTAGAAAGCTTGCAATTATGATATCGCCCAAAGGGTGTGCCCCTTCAGCAGACAAGGTTATCCGAGGAGCAATGCGAGAAGGAGGAAAGCTGATTGTTTCACTCACCGTGCCCCAAATAGAAAAATTGCTCATCGCGAAGGATGATGGCGGAGACCCGAATACTTATTTATTCGAGCGGGTCGACGAGTTTCTGATGGGATTGGGCCGGTAGAAATTTTTTCAGCGCCGTGGTTGCCTATGAGACGTCTTGCGACAGTGGGCGGACAACCAAATTACGCCGGTTTGAATGGTAGGGGACTAGGCCTATCGAGCATCAAGGACAGATAATAACCAGAGTCTACCTAATGTCATCTACCCCGCACCCTACGTCCCATCGCCATCCCGAAGAAGATTTCGGAACGCTGACCGAACTGTTTGCGAGGATGATCGAAGCTCAGCGAGGTCAGGTGTTGAGCTCCGCAGAGGCGTGGATGAATGACGCCCAGATATTGGCTGTAAAGCTATTTAAGCAGGCCTGTTCGGTCAGGTTGATACTTGATCCGACACAGTTGGACTTCCCCGAAGGCTCACAAGTCGTCTTCGTCGATCATTCCTCGGCGACAATCCTAGCTCGTGCCTGCTTAGAAACTTTCATTGTCTTCCACTGGATTTTCCAATCCCAAGATCCTACCTTGCGCAAATTTCGACACGGTGTTTGGCGATTAGGCGGGTTGATGGACAGGCTCAAGCTACATCCTTCTACTGATCAGGCTAGAGAGGTGCTGAAGGTGGCACGGCTTCAAGCCGCAGACCAGATTGCAGAAATTGTGTCATCTCCTTTTCTTGGCAGCTACAGTCCGGATCAGGTTAAGCGACTGATGAAAGGAGACTGGAGAGTAGGCTGGTCATGGACGGACGAAGCAGTAAGGGCTGGCTTCAGCAAAAAATACTTTCAGAACGTGTACTCCCATTTTTGCGGGTACGCGCACACGTCCTACATCAGCTCAATGCAAATGGGACAAGCCCAGTCAATTGAGGATCAGCGAATGCTTGGCTTAGTCGCTTTGCAAACCTGCGTCCATGTGTTGGCTCGAGCGATAGCGTTTTACGCGGAGCTTTTCCCAAAAGGCCACACAGCGCTACAGACGTCTCCAGAGGCGGCCCGGAATCTGGCGTATTTCTGGGGCTTCACGAATGTTGATATGGATCCTCTGTACGAAGAGCCTTCAGGGGGACATCAGTGAGGTAGGTATGATGGGCATATTGCGTCCTATCAACGCCCAGCAGCGACCTCCAGGTGGGTTGGAGAATCAGGAAGATGAATCACAACGAAGAACTCCGGAATCGAGAAAAGGCCAGGCGGAAGGCTTTTTGGGCGTTGGCCTCTCTTCCACCAGGAGATCCTAGGGCGCTCGACGTCTTGGATGTTCTCGACGGTATTGAGCTAAGCGAGGCCGATGAAATCTTAGGCTCGGTAACGGTACTCAGTGTTGGCGAGCTCCGTGATGCCATTCCTAGCGAGCCTCATCCGATTGGCTGCCGCATAGTCCGCGAAGAAAACATCCCTCAACCCTGGCGAGAGCGATTCCTGCATGCGAGCGTGGGGTCAACGCGAGCAACAGAAGGGGCTTACGTGCACGATTGGGAGAAGTTCTTGAATGAATGGGAGCATGAGATGCAGCATCTGCAGAACCACCGTGATGCACAGGCTGCTCGAGGCTAGAGCGGCTAGTTCGAGCGGTGGGAACACGTATGCATAAGCAGTCGGTGTAGCCCGCTGAAGTCTCAATATCCAAACAGGAGTAGCAGGTGGCAAGGCCTTCGTTTTTTATCGATTTCGAGGCCTCAGGGATAGCCCCGGATAGCTATCCCATTGAGGTGGCAGTCGTGTCGAGTGAGATCTCCTTCCGCACGCTGGTCAAGCCAGCCCGCTACTGGACGCACTGGTCGTTTGATGCACAAGACATGCATGGCCTCAGTCAGGATCGGTTGCGTCAGCAAGGTGATACGCCGGTCACTGTGGCGAGACATATGAATCAACTGTTTTCAGGGCAGCTTCTCTGCAGCGATTCGCCACTAGACAGCTTTTGGCTTGATGTCCTATACGAAGCAGCAGATCTGATGCCCACCTTCCAGCTGAAGCCTCTGGAGGTGTTTGTAGGGCGTGAAACTGCCAGTGAGATCTACCGCCTACTGCCAACAACCAAGCACCATCGAGCGCTCCCGGACGCGACTGCGTTGATGAACGCCTGCCGCGCTTTTTTACGAGCTTGAGCTTTCAAAGATGTGGTTAACTCTCCGTGCTATACCGATTAACTTGCGTGAGACATTACCTGAGGGAAGACGGTGCCATATCTGATCAATGATGAATGGTTTGCAACCAAGGACGCTGTTACAGATCGTTGCAGACAGATCTTGGCTAGAACACCTGACGGCACGATGGTAAGTGACGCTGATTCTGATTTTCTGTACGGACTTTTCCAACACCACGATGAGTGGGCAGAGAAAGCCGGAGATGGCGTCAAGGGCATCACCACCCAACTGACATTTCACGGTACTCGCTGCTTTATGCTTCGTCGGCATTGCGATACGGAAATTGATATTGGCTTTACGCACTCGGTAAAACTCATCCCTAGCACCCGAGCAAAAGAGCGCCAGCCCCAAAAGCTCCTGGACTTTCGTTCAGGTGCTCGCACAGCTATCACGGAACAGATCCGACTTTTCCGTGACCAGAGGTTGGTTGGTGCTGTTTCGTGTCCAGTGACAGGAGAATTACTGGGGCGACATAACGTGGCCGTCGATCACATAGCCCCCAGCACATTTGATCAGGTACTTTTCAGCTTCTGTCAGTCAAGCCAAATCAATCCACTTGGTGTGGTCGTGGGATCGCGTGATGGTGTGGTCGCCTTTCTGGAGGACACAAATCTGCGCATAGCCTGGGAAGACTATCATCTCAAGCATGCACAGCTTAGGATCATCTCGAAGACTGGTAACCTCAAGCTGCCCAAGCCATCCATCCCTTGGGTGGAGCTATGCAGCCCCCTGTGAGGGGGCCGGAAGCATGCAGGTGTGCAGCTGATATCGTGGCCAAACGGGCCGTGGGTGATCGCTTGCTCAGCTCTTGAAGAGGATCTCTCGTGCTTCGAAGTCAACGCGAAATGCGAAAGGTAATTCCTGCAGTTTGTCGAAAGCAGCACTGGTAGCAGGCTTGTCGTTAATGATTAGTCTCCAGAAAAGTGGATCGAACCACTCCAAGCTCTGCCCTTCGTCCTCAGACTCTCGGCGTCGAAGCACCTGTTCACCAGAGTCTATGTCAATGAAGACAATGGAAAGAGCCGTTTCGGACTCCCGAGTAACCTCTATTTGTATCGTTCCCTGGTTAGGGAGAACAACTGTTTCACCTATCTGAAGTTTCTGTCCTGACTCTTCAATGTCGAGAACGGGAGCGGTGGTGCTCTCCCTAGGCTTCTTGGGAATCAAATCTCTGAAAAGCTCGTGCAGTTCATCTCGAGCGCCTACCAAGAGGCTCATGGAAAACGATAGGAAAAGGCACGTGTAGCTTTCTTCAGTTGCGCTAGGTAGGCCACGACCTCGTTCCTCAGCGCCTTCGCCTATCCGGTAGAACGACATAGGAAGGCCATGAACATGGCTGGAGAGCAAAACGTAGAGCCAGCGGAATGTTTGCTTGTCGACACCCACTCGCTCTCCGATATCCTCAAGAGGCATTAAGTATGCAGTTTGGCCATGGAGCAGGTTCTTTTGACTCTTAGCTGGCAGGGACTGGAAGAAAGGATTGGCTCGAAGCCGATCACGCAGCTCTTCCGCTTGAGCTGTGAAACCCTCGACCTGCTCCGCTTCACCTTCTGTCGCCTCGAACATTCGGCGACGAGAAGTGCAGTCATGTAGATTGAAAATGTTCCAGCGGCAATCCCATTCATCTTGACTGCACGCCTCAGCACATAGGTAGTGGAAAGCTAACCGGAGCTCCAAAATCGTTCTGGTAATTCCAGCGACCGAAGCGTAGTCCCAGTGCTCAATCAGCTTTGATGCCCAAGGGGTGTGAGGCACCAGGGTCAAGAGTGAAACAGCCCTCGTGCAAAGCGCCGTGAATAGGACAGACGCGTAGAAATGCTTTCCAGAGGGGGATTCGATCCCGGCATAGTCTTGGGAGATGTGCATGCACTCCCGCACAACGTTGTCTAAGCCCTTCACTCTCTCTTGATATGTTTCTGATGGTTCTGCGCCAAGTGAGCCTTTATCGACCAAGGACTGACGATCTTCCTTCCCCTTATCCTGCTCCATGAAACGCTCCTATAGAACTTCGCCGTCGTCCGATTTTGCACTGGCTTGATGCCCTAGGTAAACCTAGCCAGCAACGCGATCTTTAGGCGAACAACCTCTACTGTTGGGCTCTGATTCCAAGTGGTTACTGATTATCAGTTGAGTCCTTTGAGCTTTGGATGTAGCTCAGTGTGCTAGGCGCTCCTGGTTTGCGGACAAGATGCTTCAACTGCTCACGCGAGGCGACTATCTGGTCGCGGAGCTCTTCGGGATCGATAAACATCCCTCCCTCTGGTGTCACCCTGAGGGTCTTGAAGCTGTTCGCTGCACGGATGAACTCGCGCTCACGCGTTTTTTCACGCTCGGGGCGGCGGTCGGGGAACAGCCAAGCTGTGAGGCGTTGGACAGTGATCATGTTGTGCTCCAGTGGCGCTGGTTGAAGCCGAGGTGCTCCAATAGGCTATCACTCGAACCGCTTTCTAGCATGGGCAGTAGGGCTTATAGCGATCCGAATGACCTTGGCGCTAATTCCAGAACCCTCACCACACACCTCCGTTAGGCTCCCAACAATGAGCCTCATCGGCTAAAATCCTACGCTTGCATCTGCTTGGAGCTCTAAGTGCTCAGAGATAAAGAAATTCGATATGCCTTGGTTGACCACTTGATAAGGCGGTCGCCTAAGCCTGCTCGGGTGCTTGAAGAACTAACCATCGACAATGGTAATGCCATTGCTGATGTAGTTGCGTGCTATCGAGAAATGCATTGCTACGAGATTAAAGGGCAGACTGACAACGTCAGGCGATTACTAGCCCAATCTGAATTCTATTCTCAGTCGTTTCCTAAACTTACCTTGGTTACAACTGAGAATCATATGAAGTGGGCTGCTGCACATGCTCCCGAGCACTGGGGCTTAATGCTAGCTAAAATGCAAAGGGATCGTGTCGTGCTCAGCTATATTCGGAAGGCTGGCACAAACCCTAGTTTTTGTAAGCAAAAAGCTTTGCTGATGCTTTGGAAGGCCGAACTGACTGCTATTGCTAACGCACACCCTCAAGTCTTAGTAAAAAAATCCTTCACACGGGCAGACATTGCCACGGCAATTAGCATGAGGGTTACTAAAGAGGACGCCCTGAGCGGGATTCAGAGCGCAATCGTCAGTCGAACATTAAATGTTGTTCACGATGAACGTGATGTGAGCAGCAGTGAGTGATTTTATCCAAGTGCTGGGGCTTCCACCTTTGGGTGGTCTATGCGCGGAAAGATAGCTTCGCTCATGAATATAGTTATCGCCATATGAATAAGCAGCACCTCGATAAAAAGCCTGCCCAACAATATCATCGGAAATAGTAAAATACTGCTGGTAACCGTGAGTCTTGAAACGCCTGCCACGTGATATATAGAATTGGTCACTGTGCGTGTAGAAAACTTTAGGCGTTGATACACCACTCATCAGCTCAGGATTGAGATCAAGATCCGAATACTCAGGACTAACTACGCCATAATCCCCATAAAGGACGTTTTGGTAGTCAGGCGAGCTCGTCAAGGTGCGCCAGAGCCGGTATTCTTCTCGAATCACATGTTTTTTTACATCCGTTCCTATCAATGTTGCAATATTGCCTGGGATTACAGACCCTGACACTGAAGTCGCGTCAACCTGGAAGTCCAAATTGAATCTAGACAAAAAGCGTTCGACTTTTCTTTTAGACTCAACATGGTCATCAACAATTCTAAGGTCTATCAGAAGAACGACACCAGCAGGCTGGGCGGCCTGAATTTCATTCCAAAGTAGGTCGAGTCTTGGCTTAGTGATGCCGTAGCTTTCGATATCTGTTTCTTGTAAACGCACACCTAGCGAGCCTGGCTTCATTCGAATGAAGTCGAAAGCTGCAGAGTTATGATCAGGGCTGCGATCCAGAGCAACTACTGGCATCAAGCTGTAGTCCTTGAGAGCACCGAGTATATACCGATACTGGAAAGATCCAGCAAGATTTATACTTTCATCGATATCAAGGTTGTCTACAAAAAACCAATACTCAGAATCAGCATCTTTAGACTTTTTTAGCTCAGCCGACGCCAACCTAATTCGCTTTAAAATCTCGATCTCGGTCATTATGTTTTGTGAGCGCGGCACATCATACAATGGCGTTATTTGACTTCTAATTCCTGGCGCCAGCTGAGCAACACCTTGAATCTCATTTTGCTTAAATTTCAAAAACGGGATGTACTTAATCATCGATAAACCCAAAAGCTTCACGCAAATTCATGATTGGGACAAACTCAGGGTAAAGCTTGTAGTTTTTGGCTTGATGACGCAGCATCCCGGCGGCGATAGCAGGATGAACCCTTGCTCGTTCACAGTACATGAGGAACTGACGCTTTTCGGCTCGCGCATTCCAAATTAATCGCCAATTTTCTCGCGAGACCAGACTATCTTTAGCGATGATATTAGCTTCTACCTCTACTTCAGATTCATCATCTTCTTCAAAGTCATCCAGAATTGGCTGATCAAGCTGTTGGTAATGTAAAGAAATATGTGCCAACTCATGCATTAGCGTGAACCAAAAGCTATCGTACCGGTTGTACCGAAGCGCTATTCCCACGACCGGTGTACCCTGCGGAAGCTTGAAGGTGCATCCGTCCATCTTCATAGACTTGAAACCTGGCTCCACTACCAAGAGAATCCCATAGGCGTCCGCCAAGACCTCGATGAGAGACGTAGTGTTGTCTGGTTCTAGGCTTAGAAGTGCGATCTCCCTAAGTTGCTCAAGGCTCAAACCTTGGAACTCAGGGACAGCTCGTTTCAACATGGCGAATTTCGATGTCTCATTGACCATCGACAACCAGGCTTGAACTTTGGTCTCTTCAGCAGAGTGATTCTTTCGGTAGAGCACAGTTTTACTATTGTTAGTTGCATTGAGCGCAAGCCGGATAATAAAGTCGTCATAGGCTTCACCTGGTCTTGCGTGCGTTTTGGCATCGGCTGGCTTCAAGGCTTTCCTTAAGCCAGAAAGAGCCGTTGTGAATTCCACTGCAGCAGCCCGCGAGGATGGGTAGACCTCGAAATCCTCTGGGAGAATCTCTGGCGTGTCAGACATGATGAGCCTCCCCTGCGAGCTTCCCTGCTATCTCTGGAGACGCCTCGAAATACCGCAGATTCTCTTTTTCGGCATCAACTTCATACTCAATCATGCCAAGGTAGCGGTAATACCCCTCGGCAGTCGGCAGTGAATGTAAGCAGAAGCCTGGCCGGTAGCCGAGGGTATTGATGGCGAAGTGGGAGGCGTGGGCAATCAGAACTCGACTGACACTTCCGAACTGCTTTCCATAGTTCGGTCGATCTCTATTCCAGTAAGCCGAGGCAACGTAATCAATATAGAAAATACGCTCGCCATCCAGTCGGCTTTCCTTGGGATGGTAGATGACGCAAGTCGCTTGAATCCGTCCCAGCGCGGTCAAGAAAAACCAGTGGTAATCGTCGCTCCGGAACGCAAATGCTTTATCCAGCCAACTCCAATGGAAATCAGACAACCCATAGGTGGGCAACTGATCGAAAAGTACGTTGGGGTCGGTGGCGGCGGCAGGGATGTCAGCTAACAGCTGCCCCATAATCCGATGCTTCTCAGTGTCCCACTGCTCACTCAGCTGAAACACGTACAAGGGCGCTAAGCCCTTATGGATTTGATAGGGAATCTGCTGCCCTGTATGACGGCACTCAAGTGTAGGCTCAGCCATTTAGGCGCCCACCTTTCATGGCCAGGTAGCTCGCTGATCCGAATGGCGTCATCTTGGAAATCCCTCTCCCTATTGATGGCCAGATGATGACACCGTTTGGTTGCGCCCTCAATGCCCTCTATTTTAGCGCCAGCCTGCTGTGCTACTAGCTTTACGAAAAGCTTTACAGAGCGGCTTTGTCCGTCACTTTCCGAGTGATTTTCCAGGCTCCTTGCTTCCTCTTTCGATCTTTACAGAATCAGGAAGCGCTAGCTTTACAGATGCTCAGCCGCGACTATCGAGCTGATTTTCAAGGAGTTTGCTTTACAAAATTAAGTCTCGAGACCTTGAAATCTATAAATAATCTATATGAGTCAGTCTCTTACAGTCTTTTATCCGCACCCCCGTTCTGATGACGGGTTGAGACTACTCAGCCAATAGTTTGAAAAAGGCCCCAAGCGCACTTTGCCCTTGGGGCTTTTTATTGATTGGCGCAGGCCTGGTTCGTGGCTCGAGGACACCGCGCGATCCAGGTCTTGCTCACAAATCCAGATCCAATACTTCCTGCATCCTCTCGCCAATCGACTGCCTCAACCACTCGGCATGGAACGCCATGTCCCGCACCGTTACATCCGAAAACCGAAGTTCGCTCGGCTTGCCATTGGCCCCGGCGAAGCACACCACAAAGTGACAAAAGTGGGCGGAAGCGGTCGTTATGTAGGGCCTGATGGAATGGATATCGCTGTAGGGCACGCATTCTTCGGTGGTTTGCCGGGCAGGGCGGCGCTGGGTGAAGGTGAGGCGTTGCTGGCGTTCGTCGAAGCAGAAGCCAAGCACCTTGGGCCCGGAGACGAGCCAGTTGATCACGCAGACGGCCGCGAATGCGCTGATGAACATGAGCGCTAGAATCAGCGGATCTTCGATCATTCTCATGTGAATGGACGACAGACCTTCGACCTTGAACAGCATCATGGTAAACACTGCCAGCCCGTAGACGGGCAGGGCCAGTAACATCCCCGCAGCGTAAATCATGGTGCCCAGGAATCCCTGCCTGGAGTCGTCGCTTGAGCAATCCCACGTGGGCGGGTGCCGTGGCGCTGATGTAGCGGTCGGGAACGGGGATTCGACCAGGCGCGGCGGGCGTTTGCGTTTCATGCGGCTGGCTCTTGGGAAAAATACCCGGCCATTCTTATCGTTATTGCTCAAGTACGCCTAGTAAAAAACAGTTCGCCCGAGGTTGGGTTCTTCCTGGCCCCCGCCACCCAGATTTCTTGCCTGCCGTGCTATCACCCTCAAAGTCGGTAATTTGCCGGTAACTCATGCCGTGTCGGCGTCTTCTCTTCGTGATAGTGCGGTTTGCCCTGGGGGGAGTTCATCAAGGTCGAATTGGCCAGGATCGTCTCCGTCAGCAAACAGTCCTCGCCTTCCCCGAACCAGCACGCCAGCGCCGAGTTTCGGTTGCCGTGCATGTCCACGACGGCCGGCCAGTTTTCGATGCCGTGGGCGTCACTGGGGGCAATGTCGGGGTAATGCTTGGGCGGCAGGACCAGTGCATCACCGGGCCGCAGCCACAGGTCAGCCAGATGAATTTCCCTGGCCGCAGGACGCCAGCGGGCGACGCTGATCACCAGCGGCAAGCGTCCGTAGCGGGAAAAGAACGCGTGGGGGAAGTTGTGGTATTCGAGGTCGGTCGGGTTGTAGGTCAGCAGCTCGCGCTGGCGCGCCGGGCCCAGGTAGGGCGATTGGTGGCCGGCCCATTTGCCGTAGGTGTATTGGCCCAGGATCAGTTGGTCGTACTCGAAACGCAGGCATTCGCCGTTGCCGAGCAGGGTCATGCCGAAGGCTTGCGCCGTTTCCCTGGTTGCCCAGATGGGGGCGTAGTGCACTTCGCTGGCGTGGAAGTCGAACGTCTTGATCCAGTAGGAGCCGCTGTTCGTTGGAACCTCACGGTCCCTCCAACTGATGCCGGAGTAGCGAGTGCCCAAGGACAGGGATGGATTGTCGGGGCTGAGCGGGATCAGGTTGCCGCGCACCTGGACACTCGGCTGCGCCAACCCATGGTCGTTGAACAGATAGGGAAAGCGGCGGGGATCGAGGGCTGTTTCCACGCCGTCGCCGATAAAGGGAACACTGTTGAAGACTTGCATCGTATGGGGACCACGCACGCAAGAGGGCTAGGGGGAATGGCAGTCAATCAAGCCACAAAACCTGTGGGAGCGAGCTTGCTCGCGATAGCGGTGGGTCAGCTTGCATCAATGTTGAATGTGCCGCCGCCATCGCGAGCAAGCTCGCTCCCACAGGGGGGGTAACTATCGGGTATCAACTATACGGACGATGCTGCTCGCGCAACCAATCCATGCCGTGAGGTTTGCGCCAAGGCCGGACGGCGGCGCGCTTTTCAATCTGGATCAGGCACAAAGCGGCCGCCCAGCAGTGGACCATCAACAGGTGAAACACCTCATCGCCGCGCCGGTCCCAAATGACGTCGTCCTGCTGGCGACCCGGTTCGATGGGCTTGAGCCGGCAGTCGCCCTGGTCATGCATGCCCTGCAGGCAGGTTCCCGTCTCATAGTTGATCAGCAGCACCGGGTGATTGATTTCCGGATAAGGTTTTTCCAGCTCGGGCATGTACCAGAATTGTCCAGGGTTGTGCCGGTCCGGCGTCAGCATGGCGATACGGGTCCGGTTTTGCGGATCGACCGCCAGGGCCGGTTTGGCGTCGGTATTGTTGCGCACGATGTACAGCGCGGTGCGAGGGTCTTCTTCGGTCGTTGCGGTTTTTACCAACTTGACCTTGCCGAACGAGTCGTGGGAAAGCCGAGCCTTGACCTTCACCGTTGGGTTGAGGTCCTTGCCTGCCTGGCCAAAACCGGCAATGAGTCCATCGACACCGGGCACCTCGAAGTCATTTCCCGCCAGCACATAGGTCAGGCCGGACAACGGGTTGGGTTGCATGTGCTTGGTCAGCGTTTCCCAGCGTTTGAGCGACACTTCGCTGGCGCCGTTGGCCAGCAGGGCCTCGCGCATGGCGTACCCCGGGTAGTAGCGTGAGTCGCGCGGCCAGCGTTCAGTGGCCATCAGCAATTTCTGCCCGTTTTTTTGTCTCAGCAGCAGGGCCAGTGCATCCCAGAACTGTTCAAATTCCGTGGTCGATGCATTCGCGGCGGGTGGGTAGTGGAAACTTTCGCTGGTTTCCTTGCTTTTGTTGTCGACGAACACCATTCGCAAGGCCGGGCGGGTTGCCGTGGTTTTGGAGGTGGTTAGCCGCCCGGAGCGGCCGAGGACAACCACCGACTCTTGCCAATTGGCTTCGATTTCCGCCTTGTAGCTGGTGTACCACTGGTAGGCCTGCTCCAGGGCCGTACGGGTTTCGCCTTCCTTGACGAAGCGATAGACCGGTGCGATTGCCAACTCCACGACCGTCGGGTCGTCGGGCAGCGATTCGCGCCATTTGCCGAACTCCGCATTGCAATTGCTCGGGTCTACTGCGTTGAAAGCGATGGGGTGCGTGCCGCCCCGGGTGGTCAGGTTGGCGTTGCGATGGGCGATATTTTTCTTGACCGTTTCCGAGATCGACGTCGTCGCACTGCCACTGACAAAGGCGCCGTATTCGGCCTTGACCATCGCATCGAGGGTGTTGGTCTGGCTGAGGAAGCTCTTGAGTGCGGTCATCGCATAGTTCAGCGAGCCGCCGACGGTCACTTCGCTGACGATATCGGCGCCAAAATCGACGAGGAAGTTGAAAAACGCTGTCGGATTGCCCGGGTCGAAGGCCTTGGGCAGGTCATCGACACGCTTCTTGAACGCTTCAGTCGCATTGGCCGGATTGACTTCGAAGGTCAGTTTCCATAACCGCACCGTGTGGCTGTAGAGCGCGGCTTCGCGCTCTTCGAGCGTCTTGAGGTCGCTGCCGAAGGTGGCTTTGAAACCGGCGGAAAAGGCACCGTATTTACCGGCGGCTTCGACACTCGTCTGGGTATGTCTTTCGTACTCGTCGCGGGAGGAAAACGTCTCGGTCGAGAAATTGTCGTTGGCCACGACCGTGGACATGGTGACGTTTTTTCCCACGTTGTAAGACGTTTTCCGGTACGGCACCGCACGTTTGCCCGACTCGGTATCACCGACCTTCTGGCATTCCTTGCTGTCGCCGGCCCAGTCGAGCCGGTTCAGTCCGCGCCCCAGCAGCTGCGAACCGCCGATATCCCGCACGTCGTCGCCTGCGGTGCCCTTCAGTCCATCGTTCATCGCCTTTCTCCCATCGCTCAGGTTGTATCAACTGGGTGCCAATTGATGGGAGTGAGTATCGGGAGGGTCGTGATAACCGGACAGTCCAGAGCAGTGTCAGTCCGGTATCAGTTTGGTATCAGGCCAAATGCCATCTTTTCATTAACCCGCAGAGAGGCGCTGGAGTACACTCGATCGGCTGCCGTTGTCCCAGGGTAGAAGGGTTATCGACATGGACTCCCGACACAATACCTTTGCTGCCCTGCCCAAGCGTGATGCCTCGATATCCGACGGTCGTGTGCTGTTGGACGCGGTGTCGTTGAAAGGACTGCGCAAACAGCATGGCCTGAGTCAGGAAACCCTGGCCGAGGCCTGCCTGAACCGGCATTTGTGCGTCTCGATCGCCTCCATCAAGCGGGCTGAAACCGGCAAGCCAGTGCTTTATCGCACCGCTCGGCACCTGGCGACGGCCTTCGGGGTCGATGTGAGTGCGCTGTTGGGCGACCCCGCCTCGGCGGCTTTGGTGCACATCCAACAGACGATGACCGAACTGCACCAGGTGGCCTTTGCGCAACAGGCGCAGAAACAGATCGATGACAGCGTCATTCGCTATGTACTTGAACTGTCCTTTCGTATCGATGGGGTGCCAGGGGCGACGTTCATGGATGAAGTCGAGCGTCTGGTGCGTCAGTTCGGTGGCGTTCCACTGGGGATGACGCAGGATGTGGTGATCGCCCAATTCGGCTCTCCGCAGGCGTATCGCAGCGATAGCGAACGGGGCCTGCTCTGCGCGTTGGCGCTGAGCCGCGAGCAATTCGTTACGCCAGGGCATGCCTTGGTGCTGCGGCTTGTGCGCCTGAGTGCTGAAGCGACATACCTCCATGTTGAGCCTGCTTTGCTCGCACAAAAGCCGTTGCTGGATCGTCATGGGAATGCGCCGGTGTATGTTGCGCAGAACCTGCTGGAACAACTCGCTGCCCGGTTTGAGTTTTCCGCCTCCGACGATGAGTTTCAGGCCTATCGCAAATGCCTGCGCCCGCGCAGCCTCGACGAAAACGCACCGCGTCCGTTGGTGGGGCGAGCCATTGAACTGTTGCAGTTCAAGGCAGTGATCGAAGCCACCCAGGAGTGCCAGGACGGGCACGTCGTCTATGTGCGCGGCATGGCGGGCATTGGCAAGACCCGCCTGGTCAGCGAGTTTTTCGAGATGGCCCGACAGCGTGGCTTTGCCTGCCATCGCGGCGATGTGCTGGATTTCGGCATGGACAACAGTCTGTGGCCCCTGGGGCAATTGGTGGCCAGCCTGCTCAACCTCGGTGGGGCGCCGCCCATCAGCGCGTCGTTGTTGGACGCGGCCTTGTCCCGCCTGAAAGTGGCCGCCGAACATCGCATGTTCCTGCAAGTGCTGACGGGTGTGTCGTCTGCGGAGCCGCCCATCCTGTATGGCGCGATGAGCAACCAGGCCCGTACCCAGGGGCTGTTCCAGGCTTTGCTCGACGTGTTGCTGCGCGTCGCGGTGCAACAGCCCTTGTTGATCTGCCTCGAAGACCTGCACTGGGGCGACACCACGCTGTTTACGCTGCTGGGCAAGCTGCTCGATGCCACTGACGAAGCGCCGGTGGTCTGGCTGCTGACGTCTCGTCCCGAAGATGACCCGCTGGGCGGCGAAATCCGTTCGTATTCCTCCAGCCCCATGAGTCTGCTCGACATCGCGCCGATCCGGGCGCGGGAGGCCACGGTCCTGGCAGAGCAATTCATCGATGTCGATCCGCGCTACCGGGCTGAATGTGTTGCCCGCGCCCAGGGCAATCCGCTGTACCTGACGCAACTGCTGTCGAGCCAGCAAGGTATTTTCCCCGACAGTCTGCGGCATCTGGTCCAGACCCGCTTTGACAAGCTGGCCCCCGAGCAACGTCGCGCCCTGCATTACGCCGCGGTGCTGGGTAATCGTTTCGAGCTGACGCTGTGGCGCCAAGCGCTGGGGCTGCCCGGTTATCTGCCGACGGCGGACATGCGCCAGGGGCTGCTGCGGGAAGTCGAGCCAGGCAGCTATCTGTTTGTCCACGACTTGGTCATGCATTGTCTCTACGACGCGATACCTACGTTGCTTCGCGAGCAGTTGCACGGTGAGGTGGCGGGTCTCTACCGCGAGCGCGATCGGGTGCTCTATGCCCAGCATTTGCTGCGGGCCAACGATCCGGCGGCGTTCGACGCGTTGTTGCTTGCCATGGGCGAAAAACGCCTGGCCTGCCAGTACGACGGTGTCCTTGCGCTGGCGCGGCAGTGCGCGGTGTTTGCCGAGCGTACGCAGGGCGATTTTTCCTTCGCATTGTTGTGTGGCCAGGCGTGCTCGGGCCTGGGCCAGACCTTGGAGGCTCGGGCGCATTTCCAGCGGGCCTTGGCATTGGCCGAGCGGCCACAGGATCAGATCGAGGCCGCGCTGGGGCTGGCAGCGGTCCTCAATACCCTCGATTGCCTGGACGAGGAGGAGCGCCTGATCGAGGATATGCTGCCCATCGCCTGGGCCATGCAGGCCCATACGGCGCTGGCCCGGTTGAATCACTTGCACGGGAACATCTATTTTCCACGGGGCGACTACGCCGAGTGTCGCCGGCTCCATGAAGAGGCCTTGTCCTGTGCCCGCATCGGCCGGGATCTGGAAACCGAGGCCAAGGCCTTGAGTGGCATTGGCGACTCCTATTACGCACAAGGGCGCATGCAGACCGCCTACGAGGTGTTCGATCAATGCGTACGCCTGTGCGAGCGCAATGGGCTGGCGCACGTGGAGGCGGGCAATCGCAGCGCCCGTGGATCGGCGCAGCTGTACCTGGGCCAGCCGAAGCAGGCTTTGCGTGACGCCATGGAGGCCATCGAATGCAGCACCCGGCTGGGCAATCATCGGGCACAGGTTTTCTCGCGGCTCACGGCGGCCTGGGTGCTGGTGGCGGGCGGCGAGGATGCCTTGGCGGAGCAAGAGCTGACCTGCGCCCTGGCCTTGGCGCGCAACCTCGGCGCCAGCCGTTTCGAAGCGATCCTGCTGGAAGGGTTGGCGCGGGTGGCGTTGCGCCAGGGCGAGCGCGGGCTGGCGCAGACCTTGATCATGGAGGCGGCGAGCCTGGTGGAGCGCTTCGAGCTGCAGCGCTACATCGGGCCGTGGGTCTACGGCAGCCTGGCGATGATCAGCGACGATGGGCCGCTCAGCCAGCAGGCTTTGGCGACGGGCGAAGCCCAGCTCACCCTGGCCTGCCTGGCCCACAACGCTTTGCGCTTTCGCGTGGCCGCCGCTGAAACCTGCCTGTTGGCGGGCAATACCGAACAGGCGATCTGGCATGGACAACAGATGGCAGCATTGCCCGAGTCGGCGTCATGCGCCTGGATCACCCACCATGTGCGGTTGATCGACGTGGCGGGGCAGTGGCTGCGCAGCGCCGATCAAGCCAGCGGCGAGAAGCTCAAAGGGATGGCGCGCGAAGCGCAACAGATGGGATTCGTGGCGACGATGCCGAGGTTGCTGCAAGTGCTGGATGTGTGATCGCTTCCAGGCACAGCGTTGATGCCTGAGAAAAAACCGCACTTCGGCGATGAAGTGCGGTTTTTTTTAGAGGTGTCGTGTAGTTAGCGATTGGCCGCCAGGAATTGCTCGGTGCTCACCACACTCGCGTAGGCAAAACCCAGCGCGGCCATGAACGCCGCATGCACCTGGGCAGCCGGCACGACGACGCCGTTGAATTCCAGGTCGAGGGTGGCGCAGGCATCATGAATCACCGTGACGCGGTAGCCCAGGTCCGCTGCCGCCCGCACCACGCCGTGAACGCACATGTGGCTCATGCTGCCGACCACCACCAGTTGTTCGATGCCGTGCTGGTCGAGGATGGCTTGCAGTTCGGTTTCGCGAAACGAATTGACGAAGTGCTTGAGCACTACCGGTTCATCGGCGCGGTTGAGCACCTTGGGGTGCAACTGTGCGCCTTCGGAGCCTGGGGTGAAGAAGGGGGCGTCGTCGGAGGTGGATTCGTGGCGGATATGCACCACGTTGTCGCCGGCCTGGCGAAAGGCTTCGATCAAGCGTGCGGCGTTATCGGCGGCGGCGTGGGCGCCGACCAACGGCCATTTGCCCTGGGGGAAGTAGTCGTTCTGGATATCGACTACGATGAGCGCTTGCTTGGACATGGGGGCTTCCTTGATCAGATTGGGTGTGAAGCCAGTATTGGCTTTTGCCGTCGCTTCGAGGATTGGCCGCAACGACAATAAGCGAGGGAAAACTGACAATGACGCAGCAAAGGGCAGTCGCCGAGCTTGGGGTGCTCATTTACCCTGGCGCGCAACTGGCGGCGGTGCATGGCTTGACCGATCTGTTTGCCGTGGCGCAGCGGATCGCGGCCGAGCATGCCAGCGTGCAGTTGCCAACGCTGCGGGTGAGTCACTGGCGGGCGGAGGAGGGCGAGGCTCCGCTGCGGGTGTTCGACAGCGAAACCGGCCCGGCGGGCAAGCTGGTGGCGTTGTTGATTCCACCGTCCCTTGCCGGTTTCAGTGCAGGCTTGGTCTCTCAGGCGCTGATGGATTGGCTGCGGGCGCAGCATGCCGACGGCACAGTGCTGGGCGGGGTTTGCGTGGGCTCGATCCTGCTGGCCGAAAGCGGCCTGCTTGACGGGCGCAGCGCCACCACCCACTGGACTTCGGCCAAGACCTTTGCCGCGCGTTACCCGAAGATCAAGCTTAACGCCGACAAACCCATCGTCGACGACGGCGACCTGATCACCACCGCCGGGCTGATGGCCTGGTCGGAACTGGGGCTGCGCCTGGTGGACCGCTTGCTCGGGCCCAGCATCGCCACCCGCACCGCGCAATTTCTGGTGATTGAGCACAGCGACAGCGCGAGCCAGTGCGGCAGTAACTTTGCGCCCATCCTCGGCCATGGCGACCCGGCGATTCTCAAGGTCCAGCATTGGTTGCAAAGCAGCGGCGCGGTGGAGGTTTCCCTCGGTGCGATGGCCGAACGCGCCGGTCTGGAAGAACGTACTTTCCTGCGCAGGTTTCGCGCCGCCACCGGGCTCAAGCCCACCGAATACTGCCAGCACCTGCGCGTCGGCAAGGCCCGGGAAATGCTGGAATTCACCAATGGCACCATCGACCACATTGCCTGGACCGTCGGTTACCAGGACCCGAGCGCCTTTCGCGCGACGTTCAAGAAAATCACCGGGTTGGTGCCGAGCGATTACCGGGCGCGGTTTGGAGCAAGCCCGTCGAGCGTTCCCAAAGGCTGACGCTGATCCTTTGTGGCGAGGGGATTTGTGGGAGCAAGGCTTGCCCGCGATGGAGGCGCCTCGATTTCTGAAAGACCGCAGCGCCTTCATCGCGGGCAAGCCTTGCTCCCACATAGACTCCCTCGCCACAGGAGGGGGCGTATGCTGCTGGAGATCGTGCAATTTGCCGGATGCCTGCCGTTTCTCGTGCAGAATGAAACAGGCCCGGTGCTATCAATTGCTCCCGACGCGCCCGCTTGGCTGACCCTCATCGCCATTACCTCGTTGGCCTGATCTCTGCACCTTTCCCTGTCTAAAGCCATCGAGCGCAGGAAAAAGGGCAACGCATGACACCAGTCAATCGCAACAAGCGGGTAGTGGCCTATTCGGTCAATCCACAAGCGCCGCGCCATGAGGTCGAGACCAACCGTGCACTGGCCCAGTGGCTGGCACAGATCCTGGGATGGGAGTACGACGACAGTCATGACCCTCAGGCCGGTCATGATCTTTATCTGTTGCCCACGCAAACCCTGATCGGCGCCGAAGCCGCGATGCGCCTGGGTGTCAAAGGACCGGAGGACGTGTGGGGCGGGTATGTCGAGCATGATTTTATCTGCACCAAGGCGATTACCCACGGTCTGTTGAATAAGGACGCCGTGGCGCCCAAAGGCTGGTCGCCGCTGTTTGCCAAGCTCACGCGAGGCGCGGTACTCGATGGCGTGACGGTCTTTTCGCTCAAGGATGCGCGCCCGGCCGCCGAGCACTTGCTGTACACCGGGCCGATTCGCCTCAAGCCGATCCATGCCTGTGCCGGACGTGGCCAACGGCTGATCAAGAGCCTGGCGCAGTTCGATGAAATTGTCGCCGGGCCTGACGCCCAGGCGCTGTTTCGCGAAGGGGTGGTGCTGGAACAGCACCTCAACGAGGTCAAGACCCAGAGCGTCGGCCAGAGCTTCATCAATGGCAAGGTCCTGAGCTATTGCGGTGTGCAACACCTGACCCACGACAGCGAAGGGTTGGAGGTGTACGGCGGGTCGGACCTGCTGGTGGTGCAGGGTGGCTATATCGAGTTGCTCAGGCTCGAACTGCCCGATGATGTGCGCGAGGCGGTGCGGCTGGCGCAAGTGTTCGATGACGCCGCCAACCAGGCCTACCCGAGCTTTTTTGCATCGCGGCGCAATTACGACATTGCCCAGGGCCTGGATACCGCCGGCCAGCCCCGTGGCGGCGTGTTGGAACAGTCGTGGCGCATGGGTGGCGCCAGCAGTGCCGAGCTGGCGGCGTTGCAGGTGTTCGTCGAAGCGCCGCAAACCTGCGCGGTGCGGGTGTCCTCGGTGGAGACCTACACCGAGCAACCGCTGCCGCCCGGCGCGAGGGAGGTCTATCGCGGCGCGGCGCACAACGGCGACTTCCTTCTCAAATACGTAACGGTTCAATCCTATGACGGCTAGAAGTGAAACCATTCAGATCGAGATTGACGATGAACGCATGAACGGGACGTTCCTGAGTCCCAGGTCGAAGGTCCCTGGCGTGCTGTTCGTGCACGGTTGGGGTGGCAGCCAGGAGCGGGACCTGGAACGGGCCAAAGGCATCGCCGGCCTGGGTTGCGTGTGCCTGACCTTCGACTTGCGTGGGCACACCGGCGGGGCGGGGATCCCCTTGGCGCGAGTCACCCGCGAGGACAACCTGCGAGACCTGTTGGCGGCCTACGACCGCCTGCTCGCGCACCCGGCCTTGGATACCTCGGCGATTGCCGTGGTGGGCACCAGTTATGGCGGCTACCTGGCTTCGATCCTGACTTCGCTGCGCCCGGTGCGCTGGCTGGCCCTGCGGGTGCCGGCGCTGTACCGCGACGAGCAATGGCACACGCCCAAGCGCGACCTGGACAAGACCGACCTGCTGGATTACCGCAGCACGCTGGTGCACGCCGGAACCAATCGCGCCTTGCATGCGTGTTCGCAGTTCACCGGCGATGTATTGCTGGTGGAGTCCGAGACCGATGCCTACGTGCCCCATGCCACCATCATGAGCTACCGGGCGGCGTGCCAGCAGACCCATTCGCTGACGCACCGGATCATCGACGGCGCCGACCATGCCTTGAGCGACCCCGTGTCACAGCAGGCCTACACCTCGATCCTGGTGGGCTGGATCACGGAAATGGTGGTGGGAGAGCGGTTGAGCATTATCCAGGAGCGGTGATCTGGATTTTGTATCGTCTGTGCGGGCCTCTTCGCGAGCAAGCCCGCTCCCACAATGGATCTATGGCGAACACAGAATTCGTATCCAGCACAGATCCCTGTGGGAGCGGGCTTGCTCGCGAAGGGGTCAGCACAAGCAACTCATCATTCAGGCAACCCATCACTTGGGCCCAGGCTTGACCCGCAACGCCTTGGCCTTCGCCTCGATCACCAGGTACATCACCACGGTAATCAGCAACGGCAAGATGAAGTAGATCGCCCGGTAGGCGATCAACCCCGCCAGCAGGCTGCCCCGCGACACTTCATGTTGCAGCAGCGCAACGAACACCGCCTCCAACACCCCGAGCCCCGCTGGAATGTGGGTAATGACCCCGGCGATGCTGCTGATCAGCAATACCCCGAGCACTACCGGATAGTCCAGTTTGCTGGGCAGCAACGTGAAGATCACCGCCGCCATCAACGACCAGTTCAGCGCGCCCAACGCCAGTTGCAGCACCGCCATGCGCAATGACGGCAGGTTGATTTCCATGCCGCGAATCGTCCACGCCCGGCGCTTGGAAAATCGACAGGCCACCAGGTAACCCGCGCTCACCAACAGCAACAGCGCACCGACGCCTTGCAGCGCATCGCTGCTGAGTTTCCAGCCCGGTGGCATGGTCACCAAGCCGCTGCTGAACACCACTCCGGCCAGGGTCATGTAGCCGAACCAGTTGGTGGCCAGGCTCAGGCCGAGGATCTTGGCAATGTTCCCGCTGCTGACCCCCAGCCGCGAATACAGCCGATAACGCATGGCGATGCCACCGACCCAGGCGCTGAGGTTGAGGTTGAACGCGTAACTGATCACCCCCACCGGCAAGATCTGCCGCCAACCCAGTTTCTGGCGGATGTAGGTGCGACCGATCAGGTCGAAACAGGCATAGGTAATGAAGCTGGTGACGGTCAGTGCGGCGGCAATGATCAAGGTGCGCGCCTTGAAGTCGGCCAAGGTGGCTAACACCTCGGACCAATCGATGCGTCGGGCCAGGGTGGTGAACAGCACGATCAACAGCAGGAAAAACGCCAGGGTCAGCGGTCTTTTCCAGCGGCTCCAGCGAGATTTTGGCGTGGCCTGCTCCGGCGCATGGGCATCTGTCGGCGCGGTGTGCGCTTCAGAGGGGTTCATGGGGTTCGCTCCGGACCGCCGTCGGCGGCGAAAAAGGTTTCAGGCGCGGTTTATGGGCCGGCAGCCAGCCGGCCCAGGCCGGGAAATGGCGCAAACAGTGGAACACCATGAAACCGATGGTCATGCGCCACAACAGCCCCCGGGGGGCGTGGTCCTTGGGCATCGCGGTGCAATGGTTGCGGCTCAGGTAGTCGAGGCGCTCGAACAACTCGCGGTTGAACGCCCGGTCGCGGATCAGCACATTGGCTTCCAGGTTCAGCGACAGGCTCAGCGGGTCGAGGTTGCTCGAACCCACCGTGCTCCAGTCCTCATCCACCAGGGCGACCTTGCCGTGCAGCGGCCGCTCGCAGTATTCGTAGATCACCACGCCGGCCTTGAGCAGGTAGCTGTAGAGCATGCGCGCGGCGAGCTTGGCGATCATCATGTCCGGCTGGCCCTGCAGGATCAGCCGTACTTCCACGCCGCGCCGTGCCGCGTTGCGGATCTCGCGCAGCAACCGGTAGCCAGGGAAGAAATAGGCGTTGGCGATCACCACCCGCCGCTGGGCACTGCGCAGCACTTGCAGGTAGACCTCTTCGATGTCGGTCTGGTGTTCGTGATTATCCCGGTAGACCAGGCGCACCTGGCCGTCATGGTCGTTGAACGCCAGCGCGTTGCGGCGGCTGCGGCGGCGTTGCCACCAGTATTTGGCCCGGGCCGGCCGGCCACTCTGCAACAGCGCGAAGTGGTGGATATCCACCACCGCCGGGCCTTTGACCTCCACGGAATAGTCCTGCTTGGCCTCGGCGCCGAAATCCCCCAAGTGGTCGGCGGAAAAATTGATCCCGCCGATAAACGCAATCACCCCGTCCACCACCACGATCTTGCGGTGCAGGCGGCGGAACCAGTTGGTGCGGATCCCCAGACGCCGGGGCGCCGGGTCGAACATCTGCAAGCGCACCCCGGCGTCGCTCAATGAGGCCAGGAAATCGGTGGTCAACTCACCGCAGCCGAAGCCATCGAGGCTGACAGTGATCCGCACCCCACGCTCGGCGGCTTCGACCAACAGATCCCGCAGTTCAATGCCGACCTTATCCTCGAACAGGATGAAGGTCTCAATAAGGATTTCTGTCTCGGCCCGGCGAATGGCCTCGAAGACCCTGGGGAAAAACTCCTCGCCGTTCTCCAGCAGCTTGACGCGATTGTTGCCGTGCCAGCCGTATTCGATATCCGTCAGCGCCGGGTTGCGCTCGGTGGGTGGCGCCTCGACCTGCTCAACCGTCGCCTTGTTCATCGTCGCGCTCATAATTCGATCTCCACCGACAGCGGTGCGTGGTCGGAGAGGTGCGACCAGGGTCGTACGCTCAACACCTTGGGATGACGGGCCTTGAGGTTGCGCACGTAGATGCGGTCCAGGCGCAGGATCGGCAGGCGTGCCGGAAAGCTGCGGGCCGGTTTGCCCCACTGTTCGGCGAACACTTCCCGCAGGCCGCAGGGTTCGAGCAGTTCACTGGCCTTGCCGCGCCAGTCGTTGAAGTCGCCCGCGACGATCACGGGCGCGTCGGGCGGCAGTTCGCTCAAACGCTGGCAAAGCAGCTTGAGTTGCTCGACACGATGCCCCTCCCGCAACCCCAGGTGGACGCATATGGCATGCAGATCCTGTCCATCGCCCGGCAGGCGCAGCACGCTGTGGAGCATGCCGCGGTTTTCATGGCCGCTGATGGACATGTCCAGGTTGTCGTGGCGAATGATCTGGAATTTCGACAGCAACGCATTGCCATGGTCGCCCGCCGGGTACACCGCGTTGCGCCCGTAGGCGAACTGCGGCCAGAGGCTGTCGGCCAGGAACTCGTATTGCGGCATGCTCGGCCAGTTGCTGTAGCGCTGGGGGTGGTGTTCGTGGGTGCCGTGGACTTCCTGCAAGAACACCACATCGGCAGACACACTGCGCACCGCCTCGCGCAGTTCCGGCAGGATGAAGCGCCGGTTCAGGGCAGTGAAGCCCTTGTGGGTGTTGACCGTCAGCACGGTGAAGTGGCTGACCCGGTCGAGATCCTGGGCCTGTTGCCGGGTCGGCTCGTGGGTCGCTTCGGTGGTTTCTGGAGGGTTCATGGCAACACCCCTTCGGCCGGGCGCTCGCCGGGCAGGGTCTCGGCATACCACTGGGCATACCGTTCGGGGCGTTGCAGGGCGTAGAACGATCCATTGATTTCGATGCTATTGACCGCTCGCGAGGCGAATTGCAATTCCCGTTTCTGGGTCAGCCCCTTGGGGTAGAAATCCCCCCGCCAAGGCGTGTAGCGCCAGCCGCAAATGCCAATGTGGATCGCCGTCATGTATCCCTCCCGTGCCAATGACCTCGTACCGCCTGTGTCTTGTGATGACTGTTGCGCGGCCCGGAAAGTTTCGATGGTCTTACCGACGGTGAAGCACTGTGGCGAGCGGATTTATGTGGGAGCAAGGCTTGCCCGCGAACAGGCGCCTCGATTTCTGAAAGACCGCGGCGCCTCCATCGCGGGCAAGCCTTGCTCCCACATAAATCCCTGCCACAAGGGGGTGTATTGACCTTCTGAGCGAACTTGCCGGCTCGTTATTGATCAGTTCCTTACCGATCCCGTGTGAAGGAGCCTCGCGTTTTGTCTCGATTGAGCACTGTATTGCTGCTGTTCCTGCTGGCGATGACCGGCACCAGCGCCTACGGGACCGCCGCTGTCCCTGGCACTGCCAAGCCCGATGAACCGCCCGCCGAACCCGCGCCGCTGGTGCAGGGCGGTTTATTGGGGGCCATCAGCTCGAGCATCGACGACGTCCAGGACAAGCTCGACCTCAACCAGAGCCTGGTGGATGCCTGGCGCCTGCGGGCGGACCGGGCGGTGGATGAGGTGGACCGGCTGGTGGACCAGACGTCCCGTTCGTCCTGGCGCGTGGCGGGGGATTTCCTGTTGTTGTCGAGCGTCTGGATCGGCGCTTTCGCACTGATCTGGTCGGGCGCGCGGCTGCTGCTGCGCCATCTGGGCCGGCGCCGCTGGTTGCGCAGCCGCCAGCGCCTGCGCGACCTGCTCGGTTATCTGCTGCCGTACACCGCTGCGGCGTTGATCTGCCTGCCGCTGACCCTGTACGTCAGCCACTTCCTGCAGGTGTCGGTCGGTCGCGCCCTGGCGCTGTGTTTCGCCTACGCCACCAGCAGCGGCATTTTCTCCACTTCGGTGTTGCTGTGCGTGATCGTCATGTTCAACGCTGGCCACAAACGCCGGGCGGTGGCGATGATCCGGCGCTTCAGCCCCCGGCCATTGTTCATGATCGGCTTTCTCGCCGCCCTCAGCGATGCCCTGACCAGCCCGCAGATCGCCCGGCAACTGGGTGGCAACATCACCAGCAGCATCGCGGTGTTCACCGGCCTGTTCGCCTCGGTGATCTTTGGCTGGCTGGTGATTCGCATGCGCCGGCCCGTGGCGCACCTGATCCGCAACCGCCCGCTGGCCCAGCGCTTGAAGCAACCGGCCTTGCAGGAGTCGTTGCGGATTTTCTCCGGGCTCTGGTATTGGCCGATCCTGTTGATGGTGCTGGTGTCGGCGGTGAGCCTGATCGGTGTCGGCGAGGACAACCAGAAAGCCCTGCGCTGTGCGTTGTTCACCACCATCCTGCTGATCGCCACGGTGTTCCTCAGCACCGTGTTCCAACACGTCTTCAAGTCGCCCAAGGCCGAGGCCATCCAGCGCAACAGCGCCTACAAGGGGCGCCTGTTGAGCCTGCTGCACGCGTTGCTGCGCATCGTCATGGCGGTGGTATTCATTGAGGTCCTCGGGCGGATCTGGGGCATTTCCCTGTTCGAGTTCGCCTCGCGCAATGCCGTCGGCCGGGCGATCAGCGATTCCCTGAGCCGCATCGGCCTGATCTTCCTGATGACCTGGCTCACGTGGGTGGTGCTCGACACGGCGATCCAGGAAGCCTTGAAACCGCCGCTGAACAAGCGCGGGGCCCGCCAACCCAGCACCCGGGTCAAAACCATCCTGCCGCTGTTGCGCAACGCGGCGAAAATCATTCTGGTGGTGATTTGCGCAATCACCACCATGGCCAACCTGGGCATCAACGTCGCGCCGTTGCTGGCCGGTGCCGGGGTGGTGGGGCTGGCGATCGGTTTCGGTTCCCAGCAACTGGTGCAGGACGTGATCACCGGGCTGTTCATCATCATCGAAGACACGCTGTCCATCGGCGACTGGGTGGTGCTCAGCTCCGGCCACGCCGGCACCGTCGAAGGCCTGACCATCCGCACCCTGCGCCTGCGCGACGGCAAGGGCTTCGTGCATTCGGTGCCGTTCGGCCAGATCAAGGCCGTGACCAACCAGTCCCGGCAATTTGCCTTTGCGTTCTTCTCCGTGCAGTTCACCTATGACACCGACGTGGACCAGGCCATCGAACTGATCCGCGAGGCCGGGCGTTCGATTGCCGAAGACCCATTCCTGAAATTCAACCTGCAAGGACCGCTGGATGTGTTTGGCGTGGACAAGATGGACCTCAACGGCGTGGTACTCACGGCGCAGTTTCGTACGGTGTCGGGTGGGCAGTATGCGGTGAGCCGGGCGTTCAACCAGCTGTTGAAAAAGCTTGTGGATAACCACCCGGCGGTGCATTTTGCGCAGACTTATCCACAGCAGGTGGTGTTGCCGCGGCGGTTGCTGGAGGAAGTGAAAGAGGGGGAAGAGGTGCCTGATCAATCTAAGTAACTGATGCGGTTTATGGTGGGGCAGCAGGCCTCTTCGCGAGCAAGCCCGCTCCCACATTAGATCGCATTCTTTCTGAAGGAACTCGGTCGACTGTGGGAGCGGGCTTGCTCGCGAAGAGGCCGGCCCAGACACCCTCAACCTTTCTGAATCAGCTTGTTCCTGACCTCAATCATCCCTTGAGCATCCAACTCCACCCAAAGATGCTGCTTGCCGGCAATCTGCGCCGCCACCGGCAACCCATCGCGATACACCAGCCGATTACTCGCCAGTGCCGGCACTTTCGCCCCCGGCAGCAAGGTGCCGGCCAGGTTCAGCGGGTCGACGCCGCACACCGCCACCAGGCTGCCATCGGTGGGGCGGCGGCGAGTTTCGCGCAGCAGCGGGATGGCTTCGGGCAGGGCGAATTGTTCGCCCGCCAGGCCGCTGACAAAACGCCCGCCACGAATCTCGCCCCGCGCCTCCAAGCGATGAAAGGTGCGCAGCAGCTCGCGCCAACTCGGCAGCCAATCCGCCTCCCGCTCCAGCAAGCGCCAGAACACCACGCCGTAACGGCGCAGCAGGGTCATGGCGATGTGTTCCAGGGTGTCGGGCGGTGTGGGCGCGGGGCGGTTGCCATCCGCGGGTGCCGGTTGACTGCGGCGCAACAAGGCCCAGCGACCGGCGTCGTCCATGCCGCCGACAAACGCGCCGCGCCCGCGCCGGCTGCTGCGGGCCTGGCGTTTACTGGCGGGGGTGATCAGTGCGCGCAAGCCGGCGAAGCTGTCGGCATTCACCCACCCGGCGCCCACCAGTTCCTGCAAGGCGATTTCCAGTTCGCTGCGCAGCAGATGGGCCTCGTGGGCCAGTTCGTCGAAAAACAGCGCGCCGTGTTCGCTGAGGGCCTGATGGACTTTTTGCGTCTTGGGCGACAACTCATCCAGCGCCGTTTGCCCGGCCAGGCTGCTCCACAGCGCCACCTGACTGCGCGGCAGCAACACCACCGGCGTGCTGCGCAGGGCGCTGGCGGAAGGCTTCTGGCGCGCACTCAGGCGCGTCCATACCCACTTGCCACTGCGGCACAACTCATCGAGCCAACTGGGCGAATAGTCCTTGATCCGCGCCGGCAGCAGATCGCTGTCCCAGGCTGATGCAGCGGCCGGGAAGCCTTCGAACTGGCCGAGGACTGACGGCAGCACGGCATTGCCCCGACCTTGGCTGGACGATGACAGGTGCTGCCAGTCGAACAGGAAACGCATGAAGTCCTGCAACATCACCGGCTCGATTTCCCGGCGCAGGCGCTTGACCGTGTAACGATGGATTCGCGCCAGCAAATGTCGCTCGCACCATTCCTCCTGGCCGGTGCCCGGCGTGAACCGCCCGCGCAGCACATAGCCTTGTTGCTCAAGCTGCGCCAGGGCCTGGGTGACCTGCGGGGTCGACAGCCCCAGCGGGTAGGCGATGGCCTTCAACGGCAGCGGGCCAAAGGCACTGAGCCGGGCGCGGAGCACTTCCACCAGGGCTTCGTCGCTGGCCCAGGCTTCATCAAAACCGGCCAAGGGCGTCAGCGCCGGTTGCCAGCGGGCCTGTGGATAAAGGGCTTGCAGGCAGGTCAGGCGCTCCAGCGGCACCCACAGACCCCGCTCGGCACTGATCTGCAGGTGACTGGCGCGACCACTGGCGGCCAATGCCGGCAACCAATCCAGCCACGGCGCGTGGGCGTCGGCTTCGCTGTCGGCGATGCAGGCCAGGCTCATCAAGGCTTCATGCATCTCATCGAGATTGGCCGGCGCCGGCCAGGCTTCATCGCGGACCGACTGGATGGCCTCGGCGTCCAGCGCGCCCAGGTCGTCGGTGGCTTGTGGATCGCTCCAGCGCCGGTTGATCACCGCTTGGGTGCGCCGTTCTTCCAGCGGCGCGTCGTCGAGAAAGGTGTAGGGCCGGGCGCTGAGGATTTCTGCCGCCAGCGGTGAGGGCGCCGGCAGGTCGCGGCTGATCAGGCGTATCTCGCCCGCCTCCATGCGCCGCAACAGCGTCAGCCAGCCCTCGCTGTCCATGGCTTCGTGCAGGCAATCGTCGAGGGTTTGTTCCACCAGCGGGTGGTCGGGGATCTCACGCTCACCGGCGAGGTTTTCCAGGCAGGCGATCTGGTCCGGAAATACGCTGGCGATCAGGTCTTCGCTTTTCATGCGCTGGATCTGCGGGGCGACTTTGCGCCCGCCGATGTAGCGCGGCAAAGCCAGGGCCACGCCAGCGTTCCAGCGCCAGCGCACGCCGAACAGCGGCGCATCCAGTACCGCCTGGACCAGGATCTGCTCGGCGCTGTGGCTATTGAGGTAGCGCCACACCTCGTCCAGTTCGAAGCTGTGGCTGGTGGACAGCGAGAGCACGATGGCGTCTTCACTGGCGGCGGCCTGCAATTCGAAGTTGAAGGTGCGGCAGAAGCGCTTGCGCAAGGCCAGGCCCCAGGCGCGGTTGATACGGCTGCCGAAGGGCGTGTGGATGATCAGTTGCGTGCCGCCGGACTCGTCGAAAAACCGCTCCATCAGCAGCGTGTCCTGGGACGGTAGGGCGCCGAAGGCCATGCGCGCCGGGGCCAGGTAATCCACCAGTTGTTCGGCGCTGGCCAGGTTCAGTTGCAAGGTGCCGGTGAGCCAATCGAGGGCCGGTTGCAGGTGGCCCGGCGTGGCGGCCAGCAGTTGGTCGAGCTGGGCTTGCAGGCGCGCCACGGCGAAAGACAATTCGGCGCTGCGCCCCGGGGCTTCGCCGAGCCAGAACGGGATGGTCGGCGGCTGGCCTTGGGCATCTTCGACCCGCACGCGGCCGGTCTCGACGCGAATGATGCGATACGACGTATTGCCCAACTGGAACACATCGCCGGCAATGCTCTCCACCGCGAAGTCTTCGTTGACGCTGCCGATGTTCAGCCCTTGGGGTTCGAGCAGCACGCTGTAGTCGGCATTGTCCGGGATGGTGCCGCCGCTGGTCACGGCCGTGAGCTTGCTGCCCCGGCGCCCGCGCAAGGTCCGGGTCACGGCATCGCGGTGCAGGTAGGCACTGCGCACGCCTTGGCGGCCATTGAAGCCTTCGGCGAGCATCTGCAACAAGGCCTGATAGTGGTGGTCGTCCAGGTCTGTGTAGGGCGCCGCGCGGCGGAAACTCTCCAGCAGCGCCTGCTCCTGCCATTCCTGGCAACTGACCTCGGCGACGATCTGCTGGGCCAGCACATCCAACGGCGCCTTGGGGATGTGCAGGATGTCGAGTTCGCCACGGCGTACGCAGTCGAGCAGGGCGGCGCATTCGATCAAGTCGTCACGGGTGGTGGCGAACAGGCGTCCCTTGGGTGTGCCACCGACCTGGTGGCCGGACCGACCGACCCGTTGCAGGAAGGCCGAGATCGAGCGGGGCGAGGCGATCTGGCACACCAGGTCGACATCGCCGATATCTATGCCCAGCTCCAGGGACGCAGTGGCGATCAGCACCTTCAGTTCGCCGCGTTTGAGGCGTTGTTCGGCGTCGAGGCGAAACTCCTTCGCCAGGCTGCCATGGTGAGCGGCCACGGCGTCTTTGCCCAGGCGCTCGCTCAGATGACGGCTCAGGCGTTCGGCCAGACGCCGGGTATTGACGAACACCAGGGTGGTGCGATGTTCCCGGGCCAGCTCGGCGAGGCGGTTGTAGACCAGTTCCCACACGTCATTGGCCATCACCGCCGACAGCGGCACCGGCGGCACCTCGATGTCCAGATCGCGGGGGCGGGCGTGGCCGATGTCGACGATTTCACAGGTGCGCCCCTCACCGACGAGAAAACGTGACACCGCTTCGATGGGCTTTTGCGTGGCGGACAGGCCGATGCGCATCAGCGGTTCGGCGCACAGGGCTTGCAGGCGTTCCAGGCTCAAGGCCAGGTGGCTGCCGCGCTTGCTGGCGGCGATGGCGTGGATTTCATCGACGATGACCGTACGGGTGCTGGCGAGCATCTGTCGGCCGGAGTCGGAGCCGAGCAGCACGTAGAGCGATTCGGGCGTGGTGACCAGGATGTGCGGCGCGGTCTTGCGCATCGCCGAGCGGTCTTTCTGTGGCGTGTCACCGGTACGCACGGCGGTGGTGATAGACAAGGGCGGCAAGCCCATTTGTTGCAACTGCTCGGTGATGCCGGCCAGCGGATTCTGCAGGTTGATCTGGATATCGTTGCTCAAGGCCTTGAGCGGCGAAACGTAGACCACCAGCGTCTGGTCCGGCAGGCCGCCCTGTTCCAGGCCGCGATGCACCAGGTCATCAAGCACGGCGAGAAAAGCCGTCAGGGTCTTGCCCGAACCGGTAGGCGCCGCCACCAGGGTCGAACGACGCTGGCCGATCAACGGCCACGCCCGGGCCTGGGCGGCCGTGACCGCCGGGAATGTCTGGCTGAACCAGGCGCGAACGGCGGGGTGAAAGCCGGCCAGGGCGTGGTTGGCTGCAAGGGGCAGATTCATGGG
>NZ_MUOA01000096.1:0-31154 GCF_002001065.1 Pseudomonas sp. A25(2017)
TGGGTCTGGGACGCGGTGTCGGCGGGGTCGCCGTTGGGGTTTTTCGACTGGGTGGGGGCGTCGTCGTGGGGTTCGTGTTCGCTCAGGCGTGTAGAGGGCTGGGATTTTTCCCGCGCCACGGCGGCTGGATTGCTGACGGACAGGGGGGCAGAGTGTTCAGGGGTGATGTGCAAAGGTCCGACAGGCGTCGGTTTTAAAGGTCCGCGCTGGCTGACCACCAACGGTTTGAGCACATCGGCATGCTGATTGAGCCTATCGGGGGTGAGTTGGCCCAATCTCAGGCTCGACGCCAGCAACCACTCCCGGGCCCGCTCCGAGCGGACCCGGCCCAGCACGTTTCCGCTCATGCGCAGCCCCAGGCCCAGCCCCCCGGTCAAACGCATCAGCAGGAAATTGATCAGTACCGAAGCGCGCAGCTCTCCGACAACTTCGGCCGCGTACTGAGGCGGCAACATTCGTACCCAACTGGTGAACGCGGCCACGTGGACGAAGAGCAACGGCTCGTCGCTCAACACCATCAGCCCTTTGGCGATCGCCTCGGAGGACGCCCTCAGTAGCTGTTCAAGCTCGGCTTGAGTCAGGTACTCCAGCAACTTTTCGCTGTTGGCCTGCAAGTCGGCCAGCAGCCCGAAAACCTGTTTAACGTCATCCCACAGCTGATGCAGGGCATTTTTGAAGCCGCGCCAATCGGCTTGCTGCAACGCGCCGTAACGCTCGAGAAACCCGGCCTCGGAAAACTCCGTCCACAGCGGTTGAAACTGCTCCCACTCCGCTTTCAGCCAGCCCTCAAGTTCGTCGATCACACCTTGGTAAGACGCGTACAACGCCTTGACGTGAGCGTCCGTTACATGGGGAAAAAAGGTGATGCGATAACGCTGGCCTCGCCAGCACTCAGAAACTTCCAGGATGCCACTGGGGCCGATTACGTGACGGATCGGCTCACCGAACGTTTCCTTCCCCGGCTCGCCACCGGTGACCGGTTCCAGCATCACCGGCGTGTCGCCAATCGGCACGAAACGCGCCGCCTGGAACATGTGCACCAGCGTCAGCGGCCCCTCCGCCGGGCAGGCCACCACCGTGGCGCTGATGGGTTTATCCAGGTTTTTCGGCGCCGCCAGGGACACCTCGTTGCCGACCTTGAACACTTGCTCAAGATCCAACGCCCAACCGGTCCAGAAGCTTTCAGCCCAGGCGTCGTAGTCGTTCAGGCAGGTTCGAAAGTCCTGGAAAACCGCGTCGACATCCGGCTGTTCGGGGTCCATGACTGCCATCACCAGCGAACCAATGACGTTGCCTTGGGCAAGGATTTTGTCGTAGTCGGGCATGCAGGCAGCTCGCGGCGCAGGAGTGGGCGCGAGACTCTGCCTGCGATGGCGAGAGAAATAAGTCAGGAAAAGAGGGAATGGATGTAGGGCGATTCGCTAAATTTAGACGCTTGGTGTGGAAAACCCGCCGATGACTATAAACACCGCGCCATCAGCCACTGCTCTTTCCCCCAAGCCTCAAAACGCTCCAGCACGTCCCAACCCAGCTTGGCGTAATAATCACGTTGGCTGTGGGTGTGCAGGAACAAGGTGATGATTCCAGCCTCTCGCGCATGACTACAGATGCCTTCGATCAACTGCGCCGCAAGCCCTCTGCGTCGAGCCTCTGGGGTGATGAATACACACGCCAGCCACGGGCCCAGCTCTGGCTGGTCAGGCAGGTCGTGGCTGGCCAGTGAAGCGCCGCCGAGCAACTGGTCGTGTTCCATGGCGATCAGGCACTTCCAGCGGCCATCGTGCTGCCCCGCAGCGAATTCCTGCTGCCAACTGGCGAGGGATTGCTGGGCGAATTCATAACTGAACTCCCGATGGAGCCACTCGGCCATCTGGTCGCTTTTATCCATGTGGTTAGTGAGCCAATCCATCTGCAGCATTTGAAACACTCCTTGTATTTAGTCAGCCGGCTGCTGACCCGCTTTGCTCGAAAGAAGACACCCGCGAGCAGGGTCCGTTAACCCGTTTATGATCCGAGAGTGTTACAGCGTCCGAATCAACGCTTCGGCGTGCAGACGAAACACAACATAAGCTTCATCAAAGCTCGGGCGGACATTGCCAAAAATCAGCGGCATGAGCTTCGCGTCATACTGGCTACGAATCTGCGCATCCAAACTCGCCTGATGGAGAGCGCACTGCATGACATTTCCCGGATCGTCAGCAAATGGAGGAAACTGCCGACCAAATTCGAGCGCATCAAACTCCACCAGACATTTGAAACCGAGAGCGGCTCGTTCGCCGACAGCGGGATCGCCACGGCTTATGCAGTAAACATCATAGATATGCCGCACCAATGTATCGTCCCATGGCTGGAGCATGGCTCCGGCTTGGTGTTGGGCATAGCGGCGAAGAAACGAAATAACTTTCTCCGCAAGCGTTTCCTCTACCGCTACGCAGGCAATATCGCCCAATCCCCCAGACCTTGCGGCGAGTCGATTGACCAGGTACTCCAGCGGCTGCTGAGTCACTTCAAACTGTGGGATTCGCGCAGTCAGCTCAAGACTTAGATAAGGGCGCAAACTGGTGTCGTGAGGGTATTGAGGGGCATATTGCCAACGACTGGCGAAGTATCGGTTTTCATTCCGAGCAACACGCGCATCCACGATCTCCTCAAAACCGAACTCGGCGAGGACATGACAAACCTGAACCTTCAGGTTGCTGAGATGCCGCTTCTGAGCCGAGGCGCTCAACGCATCAGGCTCATCCAACACGATCTTTAAGTCGACGTCCTCCGACATACGCTCGATCAGTTGGTAAGCCTTCGACAGGCTTGTGCCGCCGCAAAACACCAGGCGAACACCTGGAAACCGCATCCCCATCAAAGCTTGCAAAGCATCCGTCACGTGGACGTCTTTTTCCAGGATGCTAGCCGTAAGTAGTCCGACATCGACCTCAGCCAACACCGCATCGATTAACTCGACCTGTTCAGGCGTGATGATTTTCATAAACGACGTACCGACCACCGAAGCCGAGCTTGCGATTAATACGCCGTGAACCCGTGTCGAAAACGATGCCGGCGGGTAGCTGCAAGCTGTCGCTGGCGTTGTATTCACGCACTGCGCGTCCCGCCGTGATCTTCACGCCAAGCTTTTGCAGAACCAAAGGTGCCAGGACTTCAAGGGGGCGAACCGGTATCGGCTTGCCCGTAAGCACACTGGCCTTGGCTTTTGCGAAGACTCCCACGCCGAGCTTGACCAGTACGCCGTTGGCCACCAGATGGCGCAGCGCTCGGGATACCTGCGCGGGGCTGCCGAAGTCGGAAAACTCGGAGCGTAGAAACACATCGTCCTTTCGCAAGGCGATTGATCTTTTAAGCCGCTCTTCGATAACCATGGCTTACCTCCCGGCAGCACCTAACAAAAAATAATTCTCAACAGATTGTTTTATAAAGAGATTTAAATACAAACAGTGCTCAAAGCTCGCTCAGTATAAATCAGAGCCAAAACATCGGCCAATGCAGCCTTGAAACAGGATCGCATGCACAGCGCACTATTCATTTCAGACACAAAACCCGTGGGAGCGAGCAAGCTCGCTCCCACATTGGCTATTTCTTGCACAGGTCATTGGTTTTAGATGCCTACCCGCACTCATTCTCAAGAAATACCCGCCAGCACCCCCTCAACCTATCGTAATCTCGCACCTGTATAAGCCCAGCCCCGCAACCGGTCGAGATCTCACCCCGATGCCCTCCATCTACCAACTCAAGCCCGCCTTTCAAAACCTGCTGCGCCCCATGGTTCAACGCCTCTACAACAACGGTGTCACCGCCAACCAGGTCACGGTGCTCGCCGGCATCGTTTCGGTATTGGTCGGCGCGGTCATCGCCTGGTTTGCCAACCATCCGTGGATCTTCGTCCTGGTGCCGATCTGGATGTTCCTGCGCATGGCGTTGAATGCCGTTGATGGCATGTTGGCGCGGGAGTTTGGCCAGCAATCGCATCTGGGCGCCTACCTCAATGAGCTATGCGATATCATCGCCGACGCGGCCCTGATCCTGCCTTTTGCCCTGTTTGCCGATTCCAGTCTGTTGCTCGTGTTGTTGGTCACGCTGTTGGCGTTGTTTAGCGAATACGCCGGCGTGCTGGGGGCAATGGTGGGGGCTTCGCGGCGCTATGACGGGCCGATGGGCAAGAGTGATCGCGCCTTTGTGTTGGGCGTGTTGGCGACCGGCATTGCCCTGGGTTGGCTCGGGGCGCTCTGGGTAGATGGTGTGATGGCGGTGGTTGCCGCCCTGCTGGTTTATACCTTGGTCAACCGGGTCCGTCATGGCCTGGGCCAAGTGAAGGAAAACGCTCCCTCAGCATAAAGGAACTTGCAATGCGCGAAGCCCAGGAACTGACGTTCACTACCTTTGACGGCGTAGAGTTGTTCTACCGGCACTGGCCGGCTGTCGACGCGGCGGCGGGTGAGCCCCGTCAAGCTGTGTTGTTGTTTCATCGTGGTCATGAACACTCCGGGCGCATTGCGCACCTGGTGGATGAACTGGACCTGCCCGGGTTCGACTTCTTTGCCTGGGACTCGCGCGGCCATGGCCAGTCGCCTGGCGAGCGGGGCGACAGCCCGAGCTTTGCCACCAGTGCGCGGGATGTGCAGACCTTCTGCGATCACATCGGCGCGGCGCATCAGATCGACGAAGCGAACATCGCCGTGGTCGCACAAAGCGTCGGCGCGGTGATCGCGTCCACCTGGGTCCACGACTACGCGCCGCGCATTCGCTCGCTGGTGCTGGCCTCGCCGGCGTTCAAGGTCAAGCTCTACGTGCCACTCGCCCGTCCGGGCCTGGCGCTGATGCGCAAATTCCGTGGCAATTTCTTCGTCAACAGCTACGTCAAGGCGAAATTCCTCAGCCATGACCCGGAGCGCGTGGCGTCCTACGACAGCGATCCGTTGATCACCAAGGCCATTTCGGTGAACGTGCTGCTGGGCCTGTACGAAGCCGCCGACCGCGTGGTGGCCGATGCCCAGGCGATCCAGGTGCCGACGCAACTGTTGATCTCCGGATCGGACTTTGTCGTGCACCGCAAACCCCAGGAGCAGTTCTTCGAGCGCCTGGGCAGCCTGCACAAAGAGAAGCACATCCTGCCGGGGTTCTTCCATGACACCCTCGGCGAGAAGAACCGCGCGCCGGCCGTTGCCAGTGCCCGCCGCTTCATCCTGCAGAACTTTGCCCGACCGCTGGACCGCCCTTCCCTGCTCGACGCTGATCGCCTGGGCGCGACCTGCGCCGAAGCCGAAACCCTGGCCACGCCGCTGCCGCACAACTCGCTGCGCGACCTCTACTGGCGCATGACCCGCGCCAGCATGCGCTTTGGCAGCAAGTTGTCGGCCGGGGTGAAGCTGGGCTTCGACACCGGGTTCGACTCCGGCAGTACCCTGGATTATGTCTACCGCAACCGCCCCACCGGCACCTCGGCGCTGGGCAAGATGATTGACCAGAACTACCTGAACTCCATCGGCTGGCGCGGCATTCGCCAGCGCAAGCTGAACGTCGAGGAGCTGCTGCGCCTGGCGATGGCCGAATTGCGTGCGCAAGACCGCGAGGTGCGCATCGTCGACATCGCCGCCGGCCATGGCCGCTACATTCTCGAAGCGCTGCAAGGCGTCAGCCCGTTGCCCGAGTCGATCCTGCTGCGCGACTACAGCGACATCAACGTGCGCGACGGCAGTGCGCTGATCGTGGAAAAAGGCTTGGGCGACATCGCCCGATTCGTCAAAGGTGACGCCTTCGACCGCCAGGATCTGGCGGCGCTGGAGCCGAAACCCACCCTCGCCGTGGTGTCGGGTCTGTACGAGCTGTTTGCCGACAACCAACTGGTCGGTGGTTCCCTCGCCGGCCTGGCCGAAGCCGTGGAGCCTGGCGGTTTCCTGGTCTACACCGGCCAGCCGTGGCACCCGCAACTGGAACTGATCGCCCGCGCCCTCACCAGCCACCGCGCCGGTCAGGCCTGGGTGATGCGTCGGCGTACACAGGCGGAGATGGATCAATTGGTTGAGGCGGCGGGCTTCCGCAAGATCACCCTGCGGGTCGATGAATGGGGCATTTTCAGCGTTTCGCTGGCCCAGCGAGTGCAGTAATGAGCGCCGTCATCGCTCCAGCCCGCGAGCCCGCACTGCTGAAACCGGCGGTGCTGTGGCTGCTGTTGCTGGCGCCGCTGTTCTTCACCACTTACGGCTTCGCCACCTGGGTCACGTCCCAGCGTGACGACGTCGGCACGCTGGTGTTCGCCTGGGAAACCCACATGCCGTTCATGGCCTGGACCATCGTGCCGTACTGGTCGATTGATCTGCTGTACGGCCTGTCCTTGCTGTTGCCCACCAGCCGTGACGAACTCAAGCGCCACGCCTTGCGCCTGCTTACGGCGCAGGTGATTGCGGTCAGTTGCTTTTTGCTCTGGCCGTTGCGCTTCACCTTCCCCCGCCCGGAAATGGACGGGGTGTTTGGTTGGTTGTTCGAAGTGCTGGCGGGTTTCGACAAGCCGTTCAATCAGGCGCCGTCGCTGCACATCGCGTTGCTGGTGGTGCTGTGGGTCTGCTATCAGCGGCATCTGCAGGGCTTCTGGCACTGGGTGATGCACGGTTGGTTCGCGTTGATCGGCGTGTCGGTGCTGACCACTTATCAACATCACTTCATTGACCTGCCCACGGGCGCGTTGGCCGGCTGGCTGTGTGTCTGGTTGTGGCCGCTGGACCGTCCGAGTCCGCTGCTGAGTGCGCGTCTGGCGGCGGACCCTGCCCGTCGGCGCTTGGCCTTGCGTTATGGCTTGGGCGCGGCGGCGCTGTTCATCCCGGCGTTTGCCTTGGGCGGCGCGTGGCTCTGGCTGATCTGGCCGGCGGTCGCGGTGCTCATGGTGGCGCTGAATTACCTGCTGTTCGGTGCCGACGGGTTCCAGAAGCGTGCCGACGGCCGCTTGAGTCCGGCGGCGCGCTGGTTGCTGGCGCCTTATCTCGCGGCGGCGTGGATCAATTCGCGCGGCTGGACGCGCAAGCATCCGCAGCCGGACCAGGTGGCGGATAACGTCTGGCTGGGGCGAATCCCTACGCCGATGGAACTGAAGGACAGCGCGTTTACCGGGGTGCTCGACCTCTGCGCGGAACTGTCCATGGACAGCACGGGCGTTGCCTATCGTTCGTTGCCGGTGCTCGACCTGACCGCACCGACGACTGAGCAATGCCTGAACGCGGCACAGGCCATTGAACGCCTGCGCCAGCACGGGCCGGTGCTGGTCTGCTGCGCCCTGGGTTATTCACGCAGCGCCACGGCGGTGGTTGCCTGGTTGTTGCACAGTGGGCGGGCAGCGAACGTTGATGCGGCAATCGTGCAAATCCAGCGCGCTCGACCGCGTATCGTCTTGCATGCGGCGCACCGTCGAGCGCTGGAACAGTTATCCACAACGCCGGGAAATGACCATGATCACTGATATGGAACTCCACACCGTGGCAAGCCTGTTGCGCCGAGGGCATTCGCTGGACCAGTTTTCCACCGGGCTGACGCTGCTGGCAGCACTGGTAGGACTAGGCCAATGGCTGGTGGGCGTCATCGATCCGTGGTTGCTGCTGCTGAGTGCCACACTGATCGTCCTCGGCGTGCTGGAAAAATACTGGGCGCTGCGCGTGGCATTCGATGCCGATCTGTTTCAGCGCATGGCTGACAGCACCCAATCCCTGGCCGAACGCACCTACACCTTGGACCAAGCCCTCACCTCGCTGGGCCTGCAACCGGCCGAACGCGCCGGCCGTCTCTGGACCGAACGCCGGCACGGCGCGTTGTTGCTGCTGCGTCGGCAGTCGCGGTTGCTGGCCATACAAGTTGTCTTGGTGCTGGGCTTCATCCTGGCCAGTCCCTGGTTAGCTTCAGGTATGTAGGAAGTTTTTGTGGCGAGGGGATTTATCCCCGCTGGGCTGCGCAGCAGCCCCCAACCAGGCACCTCGGTGTGCCAAGAAGATTGAGTTAGCTGCTTTAGGGCTGCTGCGCAGCCCAACGGGGATAAATCCCCTCGCCACAAAGGGTGCGCTCCCTCGCCACAGTTATGCTTATGTTTCTCAGGACAAGGAATCCTCATGTTCGAACCCGTGGTCGCCAACCTCATCACCTCCGCCGCCCGCATGGTCACCGGCGCTCGCAGCCTGTGGCTCGGCTGCGCGCCGACGCCGGTGCAGCGGATCTACTTCGCCAACCACAGCAGCCACGGTGACTTCGTGCTGCTCTGGGCCTCGCTGCCGCCGACGCTGCGCAAGCTCACCCGTCCGGTAGCGGGAGCCGACTATTGGCAAACCAGCCCGATGCGTCGCTACATCATCAACCGGGTGTTCAACGGCGTGCTGGTGGACCGCGAGCGCAAGGATCCTTCCAGCAGCCCATTGCAGCCGATGCTCGATGCGTTGGCAAACGGCGACTCGCTGATCATCTTCCCGGAAGGCACGCGCAATCCGGAAGAAGGCCTGTTGCCCTTCAAGAGCGGGATCTATCACTTGATGAAAAACCATCCCGAGGTCGAGGTGATCCCGGTGTGGATCGCCAACCTCAACCGCGTCATGCCCAAAGGCCGTGTCCTACCGCTGCCGCTGTTGTGCACCACCAGTTTCGGCGCGCCGCTGTGCATCGAAGAAGGTGAAAGCAAAGAGCAATTTCTTGAACGCAGCCGCGCCGCGCTGCTGGCACTGGCCCCGGAGCACGTCTGACATGGATCGATATACCCTGATGTTGTTTGGCGGGATCGGCGCCATTCTGGTGCTGGCTTCGTTGATCGGTTTCATTCTCAGGCTGCGGACCAAAGGCGCGCCGAACTCCGTCATCGACAACCTCAACGCCCGGATCAATGCCTGGTGGATCATGGTGCTGGTGATCGGCATCGCGTTCTGGCTCGGCAATGCGGCGGTGATCCTGTTGTTCTACGCGGTGTCGTTCTACGCCCTGCGGGAATTCCTGACCCTCACACCCACCCGGCGCAGCGACTACCCGGCCCTGGTGGCCGCGTTCTACCTGGCGCTGCCGCTGCAATACCTGTTGATCTACTACGACTGGTACGGGCTGTTTTCGATCTTCATTCCGGTGTATGTGTTCCTGCTGCTGCCGATCCTGGCGTCCCTGGGCGGCGACAGCACGCACTTCCTGGAGCGCGCTTCCAAGGTTCAGTGGGGCTTGATGATCGCGGTGTTCTGCATCTCCTTCGTGCCCGCCCTGCTGACGCTGGACATCGCTGGCTTTGAAGGGCGCAACCTGTTGCTGATCGCGTACCTGGTAATCGTGGTGCAGCTCTCGGATGTGTTGCAGTACGTCTGCGGCAAGCTGTTCGGCAAACACAAGATCGCGCCGAACCTGTCGCCCTCGAAAACCGTGGAAGGGTTTGTCGGCGGCATTTTCCTGGCCTCGTTGATCGGTGGCGCGTTGTGGTGGATCACGCCGTTCAATCCTTGGCAGTCGTTCCTCATCGCCTTGCTGATCAACTTGCTGGGGTTTGCTGGCGGCATCGTCATGTCAGCGATCAAACGCGACCGCGGCGTCAAGGACTGGGGCCACATGATCGAAGGCCACGGCGGCATGCTCGACCGGCTGGATTCGGTGTGCTTCGCGGCGCCGATCTTCTTCCACCTGGTGCGGTACTGGTGGACCTGAGGAAGTCTGCGGCAACCACAGGGGTTAGGTACTTGGCCCACTTAGCACACAGCTCTTGTGGCGAGGGGATTTATCCCCGCTGGGCTGCGCAGCAGCCCCAAAGCAGTCGACCCAATCTTCCTGACACACCGAGTTGTCTGATTTGGGGGCTGCTTCGCAGCCCAGCGGGGATAAATCCCCTCGCCACAAGAGCTGCTGGTAATCGATCAGTCGAGGATCAGGTGCGGCAGGAACCGGCTGGAATCCTTGGTGATCAGGCTGTTGTCTTCCCGCACGCCGATGCCCGCCGCCTGGTCGCCGATGACCCAGGAGCCGATCAGGGTGTAGCTGTCGCCAAAGCGTGGCAGTGGCGCGAATTCCTGGAGGATGAACGGCGCGTCGGTGTAGGGACCGTCTTCTTTTACGATCAGGCCATCAGCGGTCTGCAGCTCGATGTTGGCGCCTTCCCGGGAAAAGAACGGCTTGCGCACCCAGCCCTTGGGCACCGCTTTGCTGGTGTCGGTGTCCAGGTGGGCCGCGAGCAGGTTCGGGTGGCCTTTGTTGAATTCCCACAGCAACGGCAGGATGCCTTTGTTCGAGATGATCGACTTCCAGGCCGGCTCGAAAAACTGCGTATCGCACTGGGCAATCGCTTCACCAAACGGCTCGTGGAAGATGAACTCCCAGGCGTGCAGCTTGAACAGGTGCGGAATCCAGCGTTCTTCCAGGTCAACAAAACGCCCGTCACTGTTGAGGCCGATGTCTTCGACATCGATGTGCCGCGATTCAATGCCGACTTTTTCCGCGATCAGGCGCAAGTAGTCCGTGGTGCCCTTGTCTTCCACCGAGCCTTTCATCGAGGCGAAATAAAACGGCTCTTTGAGCTGCAACTGGGCGAAGGCCTGGTGCAGCTTGGTGTCGATGCTGTTGAACTGGTCGGCATGCTTGGGCAGCAAACCGCGCTCGATGCATTGCTCCAGCCAGCCCCACTGGAACGCCGCCGCCTCGTAGAGGCTGGTCGGCGTGTCGTAGTTGAGCTCCAACAGCTTGGCGGGGCCCGTGCCGTTGTAGGAGAAATCCATGCGCCCATACAGGTGCGGGTGACCTTCCAGCCATGAAGTGCGCACCAGGTCGAAGAACGGCGCTGGAATGCTCAGGCGCTCCAGCAGTTCTTCGCTCTGGACCACGCGGGCCACGAGGTCCATGCACATGTCATGGATCTCGGTAGTCGGGTCTTCCAGGTCGTCCTCGATCTGCTTGAGGGTGAACTGGTAGTACGCGCTTTCGTCCCAATAGGGTTCGTCGTCGATGGTGTGGAACAGAAAGCCGAGCTGCTCGGCGGTCTGTTTCCAGTCATGACGTTCTGCGCAATGGATCTTCTTCATGGCGCTGGTTCCTCAACCGCCGGAGCTGCTCGAACCGCCCCAACCGCTGCGGGCACTGGACTTGCTGCCGAAACCGCCACGAGACGTGGAGGACGCGACGGCCATCGCCTTGCTGCTCTTGATGGAGTCGGTGTAGCTGCCGTACCGCGCCTGGTTGGACTTGGTAAAGGTCGAGCCACTGGACACCCGCTGGCTGAGGGTCGAGGACCCGAAGCTGCCGCGATCATCGCGGTAGCGGTAGACCGGCTCGGAGTAATAGCTGCTGCGGTTGCTGCTCAACATATTGCCGATCAGCATGCCGGTCAGCAGGTTGCCGAAGCCTGAACCACCGACGTTCGCTTCCGAAGCCGGCAACTTGGCCCGGGCGGCATCGACCTCGGACTGCGTGACTTCGCCATCGGCGTTCAGCTCGAAACCACCCAGCTTGGGAAGGAACTTGCCGGCCGAGTCCTGCTGGCACCAATCAGGCACGAAGTCGGCATCGCAATCGGCCTGGCTGTCGTACACCGGCGCGATGCGACGATGCTCGCTCATGGCGCTCATGTAGGCGTCGGCGCAAATGTCCACCGGCAGCTTTTCATCGACACATTGCTGGACGGACTGGAAGTTGTACTTTTTCTGCAACTTGTAGGTTTTTTCCGTTGGCCCGCAGCCGGATATCGCCAGGGCGACCGACGCGGCCAGCGAAAGCTGGACGTACTTGCTTCGTTTCATCGGGATCTCCGTGGCGCAATCAGTTCGTGGAAGGCGTCATGCACGCGGCGTTCAACATGCCGACGCTGATGGCCACGGCGGCGATGTAGATACCGGCGGCGATTTCACCGTTCTTGATGCGCGCGGAAGCGCCCTTGAGCACCAGGCTGGTCACCAGGAACGCCAACAACTGGACGGCAGCGGCGATCACCGCCCAGACGACGAAATCCAGCAGGCTGATCGAATAGGCAATCACGTTGCTGGCCGGGATGGCGAAACCAATGAGGGCACCGCTCAGGGCGATCGCCGCAGCCACGTTGCCCGAACGGATCAACTCGAACTCTTTGTGCGGCGTGACATGGATGTAGATGAACTGGAACAGCGCGAACAGCACGGCCGCACCGAGGATGTACAGGACGAAGCCGAACACGGCGGCCTTGTTCAGGGAAATGGAGAGCGCTTCAAGCATGGATTTCTTCCTTATTCAAAGAGTGTTCAGGTCAGTGGTGTACAGCGAAATACCCAGCGAAGTGCTCAGGCTGACGGTGCCTTCGGCATCTTCTTCAACGGAGAACAGCAGGAACTCCCGGCGATCCGTCAGGCCGGTGTCGCGGGCGTACAGCATCGAACGGTGTTCGACGCTGTAGGACTCATCCGGGTTGCTCACGCGCTCGCTCATCCCCACCAACTCTGTCTGGCCCGCCTCGGTGCCCCATTCGCGGGTGTACTCGACGCCGTCGTGGGTGTAGGTCGGCAGGCCGATCAAGCTTTCAGGGCCGGCCAGGCGACGCAACTCCGCTTCGCTGTTGATCGTGACGTAGCTGAGGTAGTTGAACAGGATCACCGACTCGACCTGCCCGGCGATGTCGCCGCTGGTGTGCACTTGCAGCCAGTAGTCTTCGTCGTTCATGTAGCAACGCGACAGCCAGTTCGACTGCCCGAGGTCGACGATGCCCAGGCTCCAGATCTGTTGGGAGCCGGGGATGACCACGGCGCTGTTGCCGTCGAGCAACAACTTGAGCGTGGAGTCGAACATGACCTGCTTGCCGGAAGCCAGGCCCAGCGGCCCGGTGACAGGCGAGTGATTGCTGGCTGTCGTGTTCGCGTTCGGGGCTTCAAGCCCCATCAACTGTTTAAACCACCCCATGGGAAATTTCCTTGAGACGCGTGGAGGCGATGTAGAAGAGTTCTCCGCCCACGACGCGGGTGGCGCCGGGCGGGTTGATCGACGGCTGGCGGGCGCCCTGGGCGCGGTAGCCGATCAGTGTAGCGTTGTGCTGCTCTTTCATCCGGGTATAGAGATCGCCGAACGTCGCTTCAAACGCCTCGGGCAGTTTCATCAGGTACTGGGTGGCGCCTTGGCCGACGCAGAGCAATTCATTGATGACCACGGACGAGCCCGGGTCCTGGGAGGCACGCACCAGCATTTCGATGGCCATGCTGGAGGTGCATTCCAGGCTCGGCGCATAGGCACTGGCGAGGGCGGCGATTTCGCTGTCATTGAAGTGTGCGACCACGTGCCCGGCAGGCCCCAATTGATTGACCGCCAGCACGGTGGCCAGGGTCAGGTCGTCGGAATGGGTTCGCACCAGCACGCGTTCGGCACCCGGCACGCCGGCACGCTGCAACAGCGCGACGGAGGACAGGCTGTCGCCCTTGATGAACGAGGTCTTGCCGGGCATGGGGTTTTCTTCGAGATCGCAATCGCAGATGACGATCAGGTTGTCATTGGACGTTTCGTCCTGCAGCAGCAATTCGATGACCCGCTCGCTGGAGGCGCCCTCCCAGCCGATGAGAACCGTGTGGCCGACTTTACCGGTGAAATCGCCTTTGCCCTTCATGCCTTTTCTCCATACATCGATGACACTGCTGGTGGTTTTGCCGATGACCGTCGTCAACAGGGCAATGCCCCCGAGCATGATCCAGGTCGCCACGAAAATTCGCCCGGCGGATGTCTGTGGCAACAGATCGCCATAGCCGACGGTGAGCGTGGTGGTGAGATAGAAGTAGATAAACGTGGCGGCGGCGATGAGGTGTTGCTCGCCCAGCAGCACCAGGCCGATCCAGGCTGTGGACAGGTGCAAGCCCACCGCAATGGCCAGGCCCGCCCAGCCGAACCGATGGAAGAAGGACGACGCGTACGTGCGCAACAAAAGGAAAATCGACATTTCGTCCCTGACTCCGTGGGGCTTCGTTCCTGGCGGGATCATCGCTCTGGCACCTGAGTGCTCGAGCGTAGTGGCCGGACAGCATTAAACCTGCTGTGCGGTTTTGATAAAAGTGCTTTGGTGACAATAAATCGGACGATTTTCTGGAAAGCAGGACTCAGACACAAAAAACCCGATGCCGAGCACAAAACCTGTGGCGAGGGGATTTATCCCCGCTGGGCTGCGCAGCGGCCCTAAAAGCTGACACCTCGGTGTGTCAGCTGGATGGAGCACGCAGCTTTGGGGCTGCTTCGCAGCCCAGCGGGGATAAATCCCCTCGCCACAAGGTCTGTGCCTGGCCTGGCTTGCCTTGGCGGGTCTTCACCAAGGCAAGCCCCATCCGATCACTCAGCCGATTTTTTCTTCAAACGTTCCAGGATCGCATTGGCGCTGCCTTCGTTCGGCGTGATGCCGGCGTCGCGCAGCTTGCGCTCCAGGTCGGAGCCGGTCGAAGCGTCGGCCAGTTCGTCCTGGGCTTGCAGTTCAGCGGCACGTTGCTGTTGCTTGGCCTGCAGGCGGTTGAGCGTACCGACGGCGGTTTCCAGCTTGCCATTGGCGCCGCCGCTGGCGATCGAAGCACTGACCTGGGCCTTCTGTACGCTTTCGCGGGCCTTGGCCATGTCCACTTGCTGACGCAGGCTCTTGATCCGGCTTTCGGCCTTGGTGATGTCTTTGCGCATGTTGTCCGCGTAACCGCCAAATTCGGTCGCGTGCTTCTGCTCGGCGTCCAGTTCGTTGGTCAGGGTCGAAATGGCTTCGGCCACTTCCAGCGCCAGGTCTTCGCGGTTGGCCTGGATCGCGGCCAGGGCCTTGGCTTCCAGGTCCTTGATCTTGGCGTTGTATTCGCCGACGCGATCAGTCGCCAGTTTGTGCTTGGCCATGATGGTGACCAGCTCACGCTTGGCGTTGGCCAGCGCGCTGTCGGCATCGCGAATTTCCTGGTCGAGGATGCGCAGGGCCTGTTGGTCGACGATCGATTCGCCGACTTCGTTGGCACCGCCACGCAGTGCGGTGAACAACTTGCTCCAGATGGACTGAGTCATTGGATGGTTCCTATTCGGCGAATTAAATGAAGAAGCGTTCGAAGGCTTCGCTGGCGCGCTGGACGTTGTCGACGAGGGTTTTAACCTCGGTGACGACGTTGGTCAGGCTGGAGTCGGAGCTCAACGCACCAAACATGTTGTAGACGACCTGTCCGTTGGGCATGGTCTCGATGCCGATGGACGACAGCGGGAACATCTCCCGGCTGCGCAGCACGGCGTCATTGAATGCCGCGACGTCGTTGATCGACTCGACGTCCACCAGGACGGTATCGACGATGACCTGGTCGCCTACCACTGCGATGTAGATCGGCAAGCCACCGAAGTCATTCATTTCCAGCTTGATGCTGGACTCGGAGCCTTGAACGAGAGAGAGAGTGATGTCGTTCGCGACCACTTCGTCCAGGGCCTGAAGGGCGCTGTAGAGGCGATCGATGTTCCAGTTGTTACCTGCGCTCATGTAATCCTCCGACATGAATGAGCCAGCCAGAATCGGTTGGCGTAGCTGTTTCTCCATTTGCTTGAGCAGGCTTCGGTTTTCGGGAAGCACCCAAGTCTCGTGTTTCACATACCCGGCGGCACTCAGGCCCGCGCGCATCTGCTTCATGTAGAAGCTCGACGGTTTTTTCGCGGAGGGTTTGGCGCGCTCTCCCGTGCGGCTCGCTGAATCGGTCACAGACCCGTCTGGCGGATCTGATGGAGAGCTGGTTGACATGCTACTGACCCCACTGTGAAAAACTCACGCGTGATAAACACTACAGGTACTTTCGAAACCTCACAATAGCTCACGCGTGAGATTTTTTTAGCAACTGATCCCCCCCTGTGGGAGCGAGCTTGCTCGCGATAGCGATCTACTAGACAGCTCGATGCCGAATGTGCCGCCGTCATCGCGAGCAAGCTCGGCTCCCACAGGTTTTTTGAGCGTTCACAGATCAGGCGTCCACCATCGATCCTCTGTGGGAGCTGAGCTTGCTCGCGATGGCGGTGGGTCAGCTTGCATTGATGTTGGATGCAAGACCGTCATCGCGAGCAAGCTCAGCTCCCACAGGGGATCTCCACAGGCTGTAATATCAGTTGTGGCTGCGACGATGCCTTACGGATAGCTAAAGCTTTTAACCAACGTCAGCTCGCCCACCGCCCGCATCGGCACGACGAAGGTTTCCATCTTCTCGTTCGGCGTGCCTTCTTCGGTGATCACGGTGACTTGTGCGGTGGTCAGGGCTTGTTGCGCTTGTTCTCCACCGCCCTCACCTTCCTCGCCGTCGTCCTGATAGCGATAACCGCCGCCGTAGTAGTTCACATACACCAGGTACTGGCCTTTGATCGGCGCGGGCATGGCGAAGATTTCCGGGCCGTAGCCGGTGGTGACGTCGACGTCGAGGGCGCCGCCGTTGGCGACGGCACGGTCGCCGTACCAGATGTGGGCACCGTCGGGCGTGACCAGGTGCAGGTCCAGGTCCGTGCCGTCGCTGTCCCAGGTCAGCAACACCCGCAGCTTGGCCGGAGTCGCGCCGCCGCTGGTGTTGAGAAATTGCGTGCGGTGGCGCTGCTGGCCATCGGCGCTGCGCACTTCGACGCTGTTGCTGCCATTGGGGAACGAGAACGGCCGGTCGAAGCGACCTTCCTCATCCAGCTTCAGCGGCAGGCTGACGCCGTTGACGATCAGTTGGCCCGGCGCGTTGCTGTCCTTGGGGGCGCCTTTGATCTGGCCGGTGATACGGGCGGTGTTGGCCTGGCCCGGGGGCGTGTTGACCGACGAGGCTGGGTAGTTGACGGTTTGGCTGAAGCTTTCGCCTTCACCGCCCGGCGCACCGCTGCGCCAGCCGCCGATCGGAGTGTCGAGCTTGACAGTGTCGGCGGCCATGGCCGAGGGCAACGCGGTCAGGGCGCAGAGCAACAGCAAGACCTGTGGATAACGGAGTGTCATGGTCTATTCCAGCAAGAGGTGACGGGCAAGCCCTTCGATATAGGTTTCGTCCTGGCCGTTGGGATGAGCTTCGAAGGCCAGGTGCAGATATTCATGCGTCAGGTCGAGACGATCCTGCAGCGACAGCACGCCGCGCACATAGATGCGCTGGCGCTCGCGGTCGACATAAGGCCGGCCGAAAGCGACGCGGCAGACGGCGAAAGCGCTGATTTCGTTGTAGCCCACTTCACTTTCCAGCCGCTCACGCCAGCCTCGGCGCTGTTTCAGCAGCCAGTCCTGGGCGGCGGGCAGCGCTTCGCAGGATGCCACCGGGTTGTCCCAGCGGCTGAGGCTGGCACGCGGGTAGGCGTGCAGCAGGATGGCGTCGTAGCGTTGGCCAGCGCTGGCTTGCTCCACCGCTTGTGCCCAGGACAGTTTGTCCGGGCCAGGCTGGTCGGAGTGGTAGGTGACATCGGTGCCGGCCAGGACCAGGTCGCTGGTCCAGGCGGCAATGGCGCGAGTTTCCGGCGCCGCCGGGCGTGGCGCGACACGCTGGCGATGGCTGCTGTCGTCGATGCTCAGGCAATCACCGTTGCGTTGGGCGTTCTGCAGCAAATAGGTGCGGATCGCCACGGCCAGTGCCTTGGCGGCTTCGGCAGGCTCGGCCTTGGCTTCGCGCTGCAAGACCCGGGCGACGTATTCCTCCCGGTCCAGACGCGCCACCAGCTTGCCGGGCATCAGGAACAGCTCGCCATCGCTGTGGATGTCCAATTGATTGCCGTTGGTGAATTCGACGCGGTAGTCGCCGCGCAGTTGACCCGGCGTGGCAGGCCGGTCACCGGCCATCACCCGTTGCAACGGATAGCGCGCAAACAGGCCGACTTCCACGCAACGCCCGGTTTCCGCCGGCCAGCGCGATGGCAATGCCGCCGCCAAACCTTCGCCGTAGACCTTCAAGACCTGCTGGCTGGTGCCGCGGCCACCGGCCCACACCGGGGTGCCATCGACCAGCCAACCGGCGAAACCGCCCTGTCGCGATGAAGGCCCCTGATCACCTAGCCAGCTCCAGGTCTTGACCCGCAGGCGACTGCCCAATTCGCCGACCAGTCGCCCGTCGGCCGCGCTGAGTGCCACATCCAGCAGCACCCGTCGGGCCTGCTCCTGGGCCGGCAACGTGGCCAGGGCCTTGAGCAACTGCGCGACCGGCACTTGCGTCTGCGGTTGCAAGGTCGGCAGATCCAACAACCAGGCCGGCGCCTGACGGCCCTGCCAGTAATCACGCCAGTTCGAAGCCGACAACCCGAGCCGCTGCGGCTCGAAATACAAGCCGCAGGATTTCACCAAGGCCTGGTCGCGACCGATGCTCTGCCCGGCGTTGCAGCAATAGACCTCTTCCTTCGACTCGCCGCGGCACTCATAGACCGGTTCGCGAGCCTCGGTGTCCACCAGCCAGGCGTAGACAAACAGCTTCCACAGACTGCCCAGTGGCGCCTGCAAAGTGTCGGGCAATGGTTGGCGATCCAGCACCTGGGTCTGGCTCACTTGCAGCAATTGACCGTCGAAGGCCAGGCGCAACGGCTCGTCCTGCGCTGTTGCCAGCGCAGGGATCAAGCACAACAACCACCCAACCCACGGCCTGCACATGTCAGTTGACCGTGACCTGACCGAGCGCCGGTTTCTGTTCCCGCGCCTGGTGTTGCGGCGCGTAGACCTGGGTGAAGCGCACCGGTGGCAAGCTGAACTGACCTTTCTGGGAGAAGCGCACCAAGTGCCGCAGGCGCAGCTCACCACTGAGGGCATCCACCGGCACCGCATACGCCATCTGGCCGGGCTCGAAGCGGGCTTTTTCCAGGGACGTCGGTTCGCTGTCGGCCTTGCCCATCAACTGGATACCCCAGGTGGTGCGCTCCACATCGGCGCCCGGCGGCAGCGGCACTTCGAGCATGCCGTAGCGCAGTGGCGTCGGGGCCTTGCTGTTGATGATCACTTCATCCAGGTAGAGGCTGTCGCTGGACAGCGGTTTGTTGCCCACGGCTTCAAGCTTGAAGGTGAAGGCCTCGTCGCCCGGCACCAGACGCGACAGGCGACGGGTGATGGACACGGCCATCGGTGCTACCGGCGGTTGCTGGCTCTGGAAGCTCAGTGCCGCTTGCAGTGGACGCTCCTGGGCACCGGTCAGGGTCAGCATGGTGGGAAGCTGCACGCCCTGCCACTGCCAATAGGTTTCACCGGTTGCGCCCTGCTTGGCTGCCCAGCCTTCGCCCGGTACCAGGGCCACGGCCGGCGCCGCCTGTTCGATGCTGCCTTGCAACCAGGTCAGGGCCAGGGCCCGTTCCAAGGTGGACTGCTGCGGCAACACGCGCTCCAGCAATGCAGTGGCGCGGGCCTGATCAAAGCTCTGTAACGACAGCACCAGGGCCTCGACGAACGGCTGCGAGCTGAGTTCCAGTTGCTGTTGCGCCGCATCGGCCTGACGGCTGAAGGCCGCCGGCAACGGCACCTTCGCCTGTTTCGCCAGGGACGCGGTCAGGACACGGGCGCTGGCCAAGCCAAGGGCCGAATCCGGGGCGCTCATGACCAGGCTGTCTTCGCCACTGTCCAGCACGCTCTCGGTACTGTCTTCACTGGCTTTGGCCAGGTCATCCATCAGGCCGCTGAGCAAGGTGTTCACCGGCAGTTGCATCTGCTTGGCGAACGACAGGATCAGCGCTCGTTGCAGCAGCGGCGTATTACCGGCCTGCTTGGCGTAGACCTCCAGCACCCGCTGCCAGTGCTCCGGCGGCAGGCTCAGGTCCAGGGCCTTGCTGGCGTGCCAGTCAGCGTAATAGGCATAGGCGGTGAGGAAGGCATCCGGCTCACCGTCCTGGCCCCACCAGGTGAAGCTCGCCGACGGTCCGGCCATCTGCACCAGGCGCAAGCGGCTGTTTTGCATGATCAACCGCAAGCGGTCGCGGATCTGCGGGTTCGACGCCAGGGTCGGATAGGCAATGCTCAACGGCAACAGACGGCTAGCGGTCTGCTCGACGCCACCGTACGGATAGCTCAGCAGGTCATCCAGAGCCGAACGGAACAACGCTTGCGGGCTATCGTCCAGACGCAGGCGAATATCGCTGGCGTCAGCCGGCAGGGTCAGCGGGGTATCGCCGCTCGCCACATCCAGGCGTTGGCTCTGGGTGACTTGCCAACCGTTGCCGCTGGCGTTCAAGTGCATGGCCAGGGCGTCCTGGGTTTCGCCATTCAATTGCAACTGCACGGTCAAGTCGCCACTGCTCAGTTCCAGGACCGGCAGCGCCACGTAGTTGATGCCGTTTTTCAGCTCCGCCACCACGCGCTGTTCAGCACCGGCGTAACGGATCAGCAGCTCGGCCTTCAGTGGTTTTTCAGACTGGCTGAAGGCGAACAGGCCCAGTTGCGGCTTGTCGCCCACGCGGAATCGGGTCGGGCCGCTCCACTTCAGGTACAGCGGTTTTTCCGAGGCGATGAACTGCTTCTTCTGGCCCACTTGGCCGTCGTCGGCAATCGCCTTGGCGGTGATGCGCCAGCGGGTCAGCGAGTCCGGCATCTTGAAGGTGAAACGAGCCTTGCCGTTGGCGTCGGTGACCAGCTCCGGTTGCCACGCAGCGGTGTCGACGTCTTCACGACGCGGCCGCTCCAACACCTTGACCCCGCGTTCGCTGCGGTTGGCCTTGCCCGGCGCGCCAGGGCTGCCTGGCAGCGCCACGTCGTAGCTGATGAATGACAGGCTGGCACTGGTGCGCACGTTGTTGCGACGCGGGTGATAGAAGAACTGATCGATGGTCGGCGCCACTTCCGGTTGCAGGGCATAGACCATTTCGTCCACCACGCTGACCGTCAGGTGCGCCGGGACCGCCTTGCCGGCGAACTGGGTACTCAGGTCCACGGTCACCGTGTCGCCAGGGCGATAAGTGGCTTTATCCGTGACGACAGCAACGTCGATCTGCGGCGTGACCACCTTGATGCCGGCGTTCTGGAAGCTGTACTGGCCGCCCTTGGTGTACAGCACCGAGAAGGTCAGGTTGGGCGCAAAGCTATCCTTCACGGCAATGCGTGCGCGGTATTGGGTGTCGCTGAGTTTTTCCATCTTCAGCCAGTCGCCGCCCTTGGACAGCAGCGCCGTGGCCTCGACTTTGTCCCGCTCAAGCGACAGCAGCGCATCGCTGACCGGTTCCGGGAAGGTGATCAGCGCCAGTGCTTCGTCACCGGTCTTGTATTCAGGCTTGTCGAAGACGATCTCGACAGTGCCCGGCACGGCCTTGATGCCTTCACCGGTTACCGCGTGGGTGGCGGCGCCAATGACCCGGCCATGGTCGTCCTTGAGCGTCAGGTTGTAGGTGCCAGGGCGCTCGAAGGTCAGGCTGAAGCCCTTGTCCTTGGCCGCCAGCTTGCCTTCGCCGATGCTCTGGTCTTCCAGGCGCACCCAGGCATAGCTGCCCGGCGTCACAGCCTTGGCTTGCTCGTTGCCGCCTTCGTTGGCGTAGCTGAACGACACCTTCTGGCCGGCGGCGCTGAACCGCTGGGGAGCGCTCAGGCGGAAATTCGCCGCACCACGGTCGATGAGGATTTCCTTGGTGGTCTTGACCCGATACGCCGCGCCATCGCTGGCGAACACGGTGAGCGTGTAGCGGCTCGGCTTGTCGGCGGCCGGCAAGTCGAGGGTCGCGTTGCCCTTGGCATCGGTGGTCACTTCGCTGCTGGTCAGCTCGACCGGGAATTGCCCCAGGTATTGCAGCTCGTTATCGACCATCGACAATTGCTGGGCGCGCAGGCTCAGGCTCACCGTGGCATTCACCACAGGTTTGCCATCCGGGTACAGCAGCACGAGGTTGCCCTTGACCGGCTCGCCGGTGCGGTAGTCCTGCTTGGCCAGGTTCAGGGCGATCTCGAAGTGCGGCTTGATGTATTCGGCCACGCGAAAGGCGCTGCTGTAGAGCTGATCCTTGTAGCGCAAGCGCAACTCATAGCCACCGGCGACGGCGTTTTCCGGCAACTGGAAACGGCCTTGGGTGCCGGCCTTGGAATCGAGCTTCAAGGCCAGGGTTTGCAGCTCGGTACCGGTGGCGTCCAGCACGCTGACATTGACGTCGGCGGCAGTCGGTTGCACCGAATCACGGGCGTTCTTGAACTCACGACCAACGATTTTCAGCGAGACCCAATCCCCTGGCCGGTACAGCGGCCGGTCGGTGAAGGCATAGAGCTTGGTGTCGTAGATTTCGCTGTCGTAGTAGAAGTTTTCCGAGACGAATACCCCGCCCTCCTCGTCTTCACCGATGACGAACGAACGCTCCGGGCTGACGTGTTTGAGGCGCAGCAGGCCGTCTTCATCGGTGGCACCGCTGCTCATCACACCCAGGCCGTCGGTCCACAGCACGTTGACCTTGGGCACCGAACGCCCTTCATGCTTGCGTGCGGCCCAGACCAGCAGTTCATCGCCGGCAATCTTGCTCACGGCCACGGTGTTGGAGACGAAGACCATGGTGGTTGCGCGGTATTTGCCGATCAGCGCTTCCACCAGGTACAGGCCGGGCTTCAACTGGCCCAGCGGCACATAGACGTTGCCCGGCGCGACGTTGACAAACTGGCTGGACGAGCCGGCCAGGTTGACGCCCGCAGGCGGCTGGATCGGCTTGGCCTGCCACAGCGGATAACGGAACTGACTGACCACCGGCAAGCCCGGGATCAAGGCGAATTGCGCTGGAGCGTCGTACGGTGTCGGCGCGACCAGGGCGTTGCCGATCTTCAGTTCCGGCACTTCTTCAGTGACTTGCTGGCGCGACTCGTAGGAGAACGCCCGCTGCATCACTCGACGGGACTTGCGGTACCAGTTGTCCCACAGGTACGCGAGGGTGTTCGACAGGCCTTCGCCCTTGAACTGGCCGTCGCTGACCACGCGGTGCAGGTTCTTCTGGCGCTTGAGGAAGTCCAGCGGTTTGTCGATGCGATAGACGCGGATATCGGCGCCGCCGTAGGGCTCCATGCGAAACCGACGGTAGTCGCGGCCCGGCGCTTCGAGGCGGACCATGGCCTGCTCGTCGCTGGCAAAGCTGCTGTCGGCCAGCAGGAAGAAGCTTTCACCGGACACCGGCGTGTAACCGCTGGGCTCCACCGTGTCTTCGGCATTCACGACAGGTGCCAGCAACAGGGCAAACAGCAGGGGCAATTTTGAACACAAGCGCAGCATGCGGGCACCGGTCATTGGGAGAGAAAGTTGAGTCGATAGACGCCGATGAAGTTGGGGTTGGCTGCGTCGGGTATCCATCGGGTGTCCTTCCAGTTCATGAGTTGTTGCAGGCTTGCGGAGCGCATGCCGTTGTCGGTAGGGGTTGTGGTGCCGGTGTGATAGGCGATGTAGCGGCCCATCCAGATCATCAGGTGCTGGTCGTCGCCCTGATCGAAGAACATCAGGTCGCCGGGGCGGGCCTGGGTGACATCCCGGCCCACCAGGCGACTGTTGAACTGAATCAGCTTGATGGCGTTGACGTAAGGCCCGACCTTGCCGCCGCCCTGTTGCCACTGCTGGGCGAGGCGCCGTTGCGCATCGCTCAGTGGCAGTTCCGGCGGCAGGTAGCGATTGGATAGGCCATTGCTGCGCAGCCATTTTTCATCGTGGACCTTGAGCGCTTCGTTGGCGGCGAAGCGCACCAGACCGGCGCAATCCTGCTGATACCAGCGCGGGCTCGGGCCTTTGGTCAGCTGTTCCTGGGCGATGCGCACGAACCAGGCGCGAAAGACCTGGGATTGCTGCGCATCCAGCGAAGGCGCCTCGACGGCAAGCGCAGGCCCGCCGAGGAGCAATGCCAGCAGCAGCGTCAACGCGGGGTTGCGGATCAGTGCTGTCACAGCGCTTTCCATTCCAGCGGCAGCCACTGCCAGTGGCCGTCCGGCTCGCTGCCTTCAGGCAAGGTCAGGGCGTACTTGCCGTAGCCGCCTAGGGTGCGCAGTTTCGGGATCAGGTAGGTTTGCGCGGCGTTGTAGAACACCGGCTCCATGTCCTGGGGCAAGCTGTCGAGGGTTTCGCGCTGCATCAGTTGCGCCATGGAGTCCGGGCCGAAGTAGACCGGCATCAACAGGTCCTTGGGCACCACGTCGGCCATGGGTGGGAAGCGTTTGTCGAGGGTGCCCAGGGCCTTCTCCACCAACTTGTCATCGAGGGAGAACAGCAAGGTCGAACCGTGGCGTGCCAGGCTGACCCGCAGGAACGCCTTGCCGGTAATCGCGTCGGGTTGCTCTGCGTCCTTGGCCAGGTAAGGGCCGAAATTGGAGCTGACCTGACGCAGCCACTGGTGCGTCGAGCCTTGCTGCTTCTCGACCACCGGGAATGCATGCTCGGCAACGTTGTTTTCATAGGCGCCGACCATCGAACCGAACAGGTTGCCCAGGTCGGCATCAAGCTTGCCGTCGTCTTCATTCAGGCTCGCCACCAACAGCGGCGTGTACAGGCGCGAATCGGCGTACCAGCACAGGCCTGCCGCGCCGGCCACATGGTCGACCATGGCCTGGGCGGCTTTTTCGTCGGCGCCGAGTTTTACCAGCAACGGTTTCTGTTGCTCGGCGGCCAGCGGCAAGGCCACGCAGGCACTGGCACCCATGGGCATGGCTTGCCAGATCGGCTTGAAGTCGAAGTCCGGCTGGTTTTCCAGCTCGTCCATCGCCAGGAAGCTGTGCCAGCCCTTGTCGTCCATGTCGAAACGCAAACCGGCGAAGTTCGGGATGAAACGCTGGTAGCCCATGGCGAGCACGCTGGCGTTGACCGAGATACGTTGCTTGACCTCAGGCGCCTTGGGCTGCAGGCCGAAGGCTTCCGGGAACAGTTTTTCACCGGCCAGCAGTGCTTCGAGAGCCTGGGTCGAGACCATGCCGGGTTCATCGGTAGGACCATTGCCTTTGTCGTAGAGCTTGGTCGGGTTGGACAGCACCACCAGCTTGTCGCCATGGGAGGCGAAGACCAGGGATTTGCTGGCGTTGTAGCTGAGCTGGTAGAGCGCAACGTCGTCACCGCCGACCTTCAGGTCGCTGAGCTTGCTCAACTGAGTGTCGTCCAGGGCGACTTTCGCCAACGGCTCCAGGACCTTGGCCAGGCCACCGCGATCCATCACCAACAGGAAGTCCTTGAGGCGACCGTCCGCACCGCGCCACAGCGCGACATCGGCCGGCTGGTCGAAAAGCGTTTCGATCAGGCTGTCCTGCAGTTTGAGGTCATGCTCGTAGATGATCCGGCGCAGGCTGCCGATCAGCCCGAGACGGTCGGCATGGGCCTCGTAATAGAAGACGAAGTCCTCGGTGAGCGTGGCCTTGAGGAACGGCACCGCCAACAGGTCCTTGGGCAACTGGCTCAGGGAATGGGCCTCGAGCAAGCCGTCGGGACGGCTCACGCCGAGCTTTTCCAACGCCAACTCCATGGGCGGCGCCTTGGGCTTGTTGATGAACCAGCCCAGCCCGGCGGCCACCCCGGCGACCAGGCACAGCCCGATCAGTATCGCCGGCCAGCGGCGCACAGGTTTGGCGACAGGTGTCGGCGTGGTCGGGGAAGCAGTGTTGTCGCTCATATTCACAAGGGCCTGTTCATCCGTGGAGCGGATACTTAGTAGTTGAAAGTCTTGACCAGCAACAGATCGCCAATGGCGCGCAGGGGCACGACAAAGGTCTCGCGTTTTTCATCGACGGTGTTTTCGTTGAGCACCAGGTTGATCTGCGAGGTGATCACCTCGTTCTGGTTGCTGGTCTCATCGAAGTTGTAGCCGCCGCTGCCGTAGTTGCCCCAATAGTTCACGTAGACCAGGTAGGTGCCGTGCATCGGCGCGGTCATGGTGAACATTTCCGGGCCGGGGCCGTCGACGCCATCCGGGTCGAGGCCGCCGCCGTTGCTCAGCGCCGGTTGGCCGAAGAACGCATGTTGGCCGTCGGGTGTGACGATATGCAGGTCGAGTTCGGCCTGGGGGTCGTCCCAGCCCAGCACCACGCGGATCTGCGCCGGGGTGCGCAGGTTGTTGGCTTCATAAAATTGCACGCGCTTGAGGGACTGGCCTTCGGAGCTGCGCACCTCGACGCTGTTGGAGCCGGCGCCGAACGCATACGGCCGGGCGAAACGCCCCTCGTCGTCGGTATAGAGATTCAGTGGATTGCCGTTGACCGCCAGGCTGTGGGGCTGGCGAGCCGTGCCCATGGCCTTGAGCCGGCCCTCGATCATCGTGCGATTGCGCTGCACGCCCCGGTCGATGGGCGGTGTGGGATAGGCGACTTGCGGATTTTCGGTGCGATCGAGCAAGCCGCTGTAGCGCCAACCGCCCACCGGCTCCGACATCTCGGCAGAAGGCTGCGCCGACGCCAACGGCGCGCCGAGCAACACGATCAATAAAGAAAGAAAACGCACGTATGCCTCCTGCCATGCACGACGCAACCCGGCGCTAATCCTCAGCGCGCTTGTCATTATTCAGGTTTCGTCTGAAGGCCCCGTCGCAAGGGGGCCGTAGATGGCGCGAAGAGTATCGATTTGACGGTTTTTTCACAATCGGGGAACGCGCGATTCTGTGTGGGAAATCACGTACTGAGGGGGGCGTGAGCCGAATAGAGGGCTTATTCGGCTCACAAGATGAGCCGAATAGCGCTATTATTCGGCTCATTCATCTTTGGACAGGCGCATGACACCCCATTGGATCTGGCAACAGCCCGACTGGCCCGACTTCCGCTGGCAAGCTGAAGCATTGGCACCCCTGCTACGCGAATGCGTGCAGACACAAGGTCAATTGCTCGGCATGACGGGCGCGGTCACGGCTTCGCTCAGCGCCCAGAACGAACTGGATACCTTGCTGCAAAACATCGTGACCTCTTCGGCTATCGAAGGAGAACAATTGAATGTCGGCTCGGTGCGCTCGTCCCTCGCTCGCCGCCTGGGCCTCGAGCACGTCGACGACACGCCGGTCAGCCAACGCAGCGAAGGCTTGGCGAACCTGTTGCTGGACGCGACCCGGCACTTCAACCAGCCCCTGACGGTCGAACGCTTGCTGGAATGGCACGAGTGGTTGTTTCCTGATCAAACAAGCGACCTTGCCTATCGACAGATCCGCGTAGGCGCGCTGCGCGGGGACGAACCGATGCAAGTGGTTTCGGGCAGGCTGGACCGACCTATCGTTCACTTCGAGGCGCCGCCTCGCCAGGGCCTTGAACAGCAATTGCAAACGTTCGTCGACTGGTTCGAAGCCAGTCACCATCAGGCCAGCCTCGATCCGCTACTGCGTGCCGGCATTGCTCATTTCTGGTTTGTTACCCTGCATCCATTCGACGATGGCAATGGTCGCCTGACCCGCACCCTGACCGATTTGGCATTGGCCCAGGGTGAGGCTCAGGCGATCCGTTTCTACGCCATGTCCGTGAGCATCCTGGACGACCGCGCCGGTTATTACCGAATCCTGGAAAACAGCCAGAAAGCCACGCTGGATATCACCGGCTGGCTGACTTGGTTCCTGCAGACACTGTTGCGCAGCCTGCATAAAGCGATGGCACAGATCGAAAGCGTGCTGGGCAAGACCCGGTTCTGGCAGGCCCATCGCGCTTCGACACTCACGCCTGAACAGTCCAAAGTGCTGAACCGGTTGCTCGATGGCGGCGAAAAAGGCTTCGGGCATGAGATCAGCGCCGCTCAATATCAAGCCGTGGCCAAGGTCTCCAAGGCGACAGCAACGCGACACCTGGCGGAACTGCTGGAGAAAGGTTGCCTGGAGCGGATGCCCGGCGGCGGGCGCAGCACCCGTTACCGAATCAACTATCCAGCTGATTGAGATCATTTGTGGCGAGGGGATTTATCCCCGCTGGGTTGCGAAGCGACCCCAAAGCTGAGGACTCAATCCAGCTGACACTCCGAGGTGTCAGCTTTATAGGGCTGCTTCGCAACCCAGCGGGGATAAATCCCCTCGCCACAGGTTCCGACATCCTTGCTGATCGGGGTGACGCCCGGCGGTCCTGATTTGCCCGAACCCCCCATGTCTGCTAGTGTCGCGCCGGTTTAACAGTCAACCGGAATAGCCGCCATGGCCCGCAAAAAAGCTGCACTGGATTTCGAACAATCTCTGGCCGACCTGCAAACGCTGGTCGAACGGCTGGAGAACGGCGAATTGTCGCTGGAAGACTCGCTGACCGCCTTCGAGCAAGGTATCGGCTTGACTCGCGACTGCCAGGCGGCACTGGCCCAGGCCGAGCAGAAGGTGCAATTGCTGCTCGAGCGTGACGGTGAGCTGACCGAAGAACCTTTCGACGCGGAACAGCCTGAATGATCGGCGCCTATCAGGCCAGCAGCCAGGCCCGGGTCAATGCTGCATTGGATAGCTTGTTCCGCGCCCCAAGCCCGGAACTGGCGCGCCTGTACGAAGCCATGCGCTACAGCGTGATGAACGGCGGCAAGCGTGTGCGGCCGTTATTGGCCTACGCCGCGTGCGAAGCCTTGGGCGGCGCGGCCGAACAGGCCAACGGCGCGGCCTGTGCGGTGGAGTTGATCCACGCGTATTCGCTGGTGCACGACGATTTGCCGGCCATGGACGACGACGACCTGCGTCGCGGCCAGCCCACCACCCACAAGCAATTCGACGAAGCCTGCGCGATCCTGGCCGGCGACGGTTTGCAGAGCCTGGCCTTCAGCGCCCTGCTGGACCCGGCCCTGAGCGATTGCCCGGCGCAGGTTCGCCTGGACATGGTCAGTGCCCTGGCGCTGGCGGCAGGCCCTGCCGGCATGGTCGGCGGCCAGGCCATCGACTTGGGCTCAGTGGGCCTGAAGCTGGACCAGAGCGCCCTGGAATACATGCACCGGCACAAGACTGGCGCCTTGATCGAAGCCAGCGTCCAGCTCGGCGCCCTGGCCAGCGGCCGGGCCACGCCCGCCCAGTTGCAAGCCTTGCAGACCTACGCCCGGGCCATCGGCCTGGCGTTCCAGGTGCAGGACGACATCCTCGACGTCGAAAGCGATACCCAGACCCTGGGCAAGCGCCAGGGCGCCGACATCGCTCGCGACAAGCCGACCTACCCGGCCCTGCTCGGCCTCGACGCCGCCAAGGCCTATGCCCTGGAGTTGCGCGACCAGGCCCTGGCCGCGCTGCGACCCTTTGACGCGGCGGCCGAGCCGTTGCGCGACTTGGCGCGTTATATCGTCGAACGACGCAGCTGAGACAGGGTCAACCCATTCATAAGTGCGTATCGGCCAAGTTCCGGCCTACGCGTGGGCAGCTTGCGATGCATAAGGTAAACTGCCGCCTCTTTCTATACCTATAACGATTCGCCTGATGCCCACGACGTTTCAAGAGATTCCCCGCAAGCGCCCGACCACGCCCCTGCTGGACCGCGCCAACACGCCGGACGGCCTGCGTCGCCTGGGTGAAGCCGAGCTGGAAACCCTGGCCGATGAGTTGCGCCTGGAGCTGCTCTACACGGTCGGCCAGACCGGTGGGCACTTCGGCGCGGGCCTGGGCGTCATCGAGCTGACGATCGCGTTGCATTACGTGTTCGACACCCCGGACGACCGGCTGGTGTGGGACGTCGGGCACCAGGCCTACCCGCACAAGATCCTCACCGGTCGTCGCGAGCGCATGGGCACGCTGCGTCAGAAGGACGGTATCGCCGCCTTCCCGCGCCGCGCCGAGAGCGAATACGACACCTTTGGCGTCGGTCACTCCAGCACCTCCATCAGCGCCGCCCTGGGCATGGCGATTGCCGCCCGCCTGCAAAACAGCGAGCGCAAGGCCATTGCCGTGATCGGCGACGGCGCACTGACGGCGGGCATGGCCTTCGAGGCGCTGAACCACGCGCCGGAAGTCGACGCCAACATGCTGGTGATTCTCAACGACAACGACATGTCGATCTCGCGCAACGTTGGTGGTTTGTCCAACTACCTGGCGAAGATCCTCTCCAGCCGCACCTACGCCAGCATGCGCGAAGGCAGCAAGAAAGTGCTGTCGCGCCTGCCCGGCGCCTGGGAAATCGCCCGCCGTACCGAAGAATACGCCAAGGGCATGCTGGTCCCCGGCACGCTGTTCGAAGAACTGGGCTGGAACTACATCGGCCCCATCGACGGCCATGACCTGCCCACGCTGATCGCCACCCTGCGCAACATGCGCGACCTCAAGGGCCCGCAGTTCCTGCACGTGGTCACCAAGAAAGGCAAAGGCTTCGCCCCCGCGGAAGTCGACCCGATCGGCTACCACGCCATCACCAAGCTCGAACCCCTGGACGCTCCGGCGGCCACGCCGAAAAAGGCCGGCGGACCGAAGTACTCCGGCGTCTTCGGCCAATGGCTGTGCGACATGGCCGCCGCCGACCCGCGCCTGGTGGGCATCACCCCGGCGATGAAGGAAGGCTCGGACCTGGTGGCCTTCAGTGAACGCTACCCGCAGCGCTATTTCGACGTGGCGATTGCCGAGCAGCACGCCGTGACCCTCGCTGCCGGCATGGCCTGTGAAGGCGCCAAGCCGGTGGTGGCGATCTATTCGACGTTCCTGCAACGGGCCTACGACCAACTGATTCATGACGTCGCCGTACAGAACCTCGACGTGCTGTTCGCCATCGACCGCGCCGGCCTGGTGGGCGAAGACGGCCCGACCCACGCCGGCAGCTTCGACCTGTCGTTCCTGCGCTGCATCCCCGGCATGCTGGTGATGACCCCGAGCGATGAAAACGAGCTGCGCAAAATGCTTACCACCGGCCACCTGTTCAATGGCCCGGCGGCAGTGCGTTACCCACGTGGCACCGGCCCGAACGCGCCGATCTCGACCGACCTCGAGCCCATCGAGATCGGCAAGGGTGTGATCCGCCGCCAGGGCAAGCAAACCGCCCTGCTGGTGTTCGGCGTGCAACTGGCCGAAGCCCTGAACGTCGCCGAGACCCTGGACGCCACCGTGGTGGACATGCGCTTCGTCAAACCCCTGGACGAAGCCCTGGTGCGCGAGATGGCCGACAGCCATGAGCTGCTGGTGACCGTCGAGGAAAACGCCATCATGGGCGGCGCCGGCGCGGCGGTCAGCGAATTCCTGGCCCGGGAAAACATCCTCAAGTCCGTGCTGCACCTGGGCTTGCCGGACCTCTATGTCGAACACGCCAAGCCGGCGCAGATGCTGGCCGAGTGCGGGCTGGATGAGGCAGGGATCGAAGCGGCGGTGCGCCAGCGGTTGCAGTTGTTGGGCCACTGATTTTTCAAACACCGCAGAACCCTTGTGGGAGCGGGCTTGCTCGCGAAGGCGGTGTATCAGTCAATATCAACGTTGACTGATACACCGCCTTCGCGAGCAAGCCCGCTCCC
>NZ_MUOA01000092.1:0-30432 GCF_002001065.1 Pseudomonas sp. A25(2017)
CATTGGAACCACCTGATCCCATCCCGAACTCAGCAGTGAAACGATGCATCGCCGATGGTAGTGTGGGGTTTCCCCATGTGAGAGTAGGTCATCGTCAAGATTAAATTCCGAAACCCCTATCTGCTGACGCAGGTAGGGGTTTTGTTTTTTCCCGCAGGAAAGTCTGCGAAAGCTCGTGATAAATTTGCACAGTTATTTCCGAGCTGGAGCACTAGAATAGCCCCACTTTAGCTGAGCCAGAGCTGTTTATGCCCGATCCGTCAGACATTGATAGGTTGTCAGATCTACCCCTGAGCGATCTGGTGGCGTGTCATGAGTGCGACCTGTTGATGCGCAAGCCTCAGCTGGCCCATGGTGAAAAAGCCGAGTGCCCCCGCTGTGGCTATGAGCTCTATGCTCACCGGCACAATGTAGTCGAACGCAGTCTTGCCTTGGTGATCGCCGCCCTGCTGTTATATGTGCCGGCCAACTTCTTACCCATCATGCAACTCAATCTGCTCGGGCAGTCCTCCCAGGACACCGTTTGGAGTGGCGTGGTCGGTCTGTTCGATACCGGTATGCAAGGTGTATCGGCGGTGGTGTTCCTGTGCAGCATGGGTATTCCACTACTCAAGTTGCTTTGCCAGTTGGCTGTGCTGCTGACCATTCGCTTGGACGTTGGCCGTAGCTACGGTTTGCTGCTCTACCGCATTTATCACCATTTACGAGACTGGGGGATGCTTGAGGTCTACCTCATGGGCGTGCTGGTGGCCATCGTCAAGTTGGCAGACATGGCGGCCATGACCATAGGCCTTGGCCTGGTGTGCTTCATCAGTTTGTTGCTGGTCCAGGTCTGGTTGGAGGTGGTGATGTCACCGCATCAGGTCTGGCAGGCGTTATCAGGAGAAGATGCCCATGCGGGCGATTGATGCAGGGATTCTGATCTGTGCGGAATGCCATGAGTTGAATCGGCAGGATGCTGAAGCCGACAACCAAACCTGTACTCGCTGCGGCGCGCTGGTTCACCCCCGGCGCCCGAACAGCTTGATGCGAACCTGGGCATTGTTGATCACAGCCGCGATTCTTTATATTCCGGCCAATATGTTGCCGATCATGACCGTCAACTCGCTGGGCCAAGGCGCCCCGAGTACGATCATGTCCGGCGTCATCGAGTTGGTACAACACGGCATGATTCCTATTGCCACCGTGGTGTTCATCGCCAGTATCCTGGTGCCCACTTTCAAGCTGGTGGGTATCGCCTTGTTACTGTTTTCCGTGCAGCGGCACCAGCCCATGTCGGCGCGGCAACGCATCCTTATGTACCGTTTCATCGAGTTCATTGGTCGTTGGTCGATGCTCGATATTTTCGTGATCGCCATTCTGGTGGCGGTGGTGAATTTTGGGCGGCTCGCCAGTGTCGAAGCCGGTCTCGGCGCGATTGCTTTCGCCAGCGTAGTGATTTTGACAATGATTGCCGCAGTAACCTTCGATCCCCGACTGATTTGGGATAACACGGAGTCGGATGACGACCATGACTGATTTGCCTACCGCTAAAACCCGACCGGCTTCGAACTGGTCGGCCATCTGGGTCCTGCCGCTGATTGCGTTGATCATCGGCGGCTGGCTCGGCTGGCGGGCTTATAACGAGACCGGAATCGAGATCAATGTGCGCTTTGAGAGTGGCGAAGGCATCCAGGTCAACAAAACCGAAGTCGTCTACAAAGGGATGCCGGTCGGCAAAGTGACGGCCCTTACACTCGATGACGAAGGCAGCTCCAAGGGGGTGGTCGCGACGGTCGAGATGAACAAGGATGTCGAGCAATACCTCAAGACCGGAACACGTTTCTGGCTGGTCAAGCCGAGCGTGAGCCTGGCCGGTATCACCGGCCTGGAAACCCTGGTATCGGGCAACTACGTGGCTATCAGCCCGGGTGAAGGCGAATCGGCCCGTAAATTCAAGGCCTTGGTCGAAGAGCCACCCCTGTCGGATGCCAAGCCGGGTTTGCACCTGACCATCAAGGCTGAACGATTGGGGTCGCTGAACCGCGGCAGCCCGGTGTTCTACAAGCAGATCCAGGTCGGCCAGGTGAAAAGCTACCTGCTCTCCGAAGACCAGCGCACCGTCGAAATCAAGGTCTTCATCGAACCGACCTACGCCAGCCTGGTGCGTAAACACACGCGTTTCTGGAACGCCAGTGGCATCAGCATCGATGCCAACCTCTCGGGCGTCAAAGTGCGCAGCGAGTCCCTGGCCAGCATCGTGGCCGGCGGGATTGCCTTCGCCACCCCGGAAAGCCGCAAGGACAGCCCGCCGACGGACCCAAGCCTGCCGTTCCGTCTTTACGAAGACTTTGACGCCGCTGCGGCGGGCATCCGGGTGAAGGTCAAGCTCAGCGATTTCGAGGGCTTGCAGGCCGGTCGTACACCGGTCATGTACAAAGGCATCCAGGTCGGCAGCCTGAAGACCCTCAAGGTCGATCCGGACCTGTCCAGCGCCACGGCTGAATTGACCCTGGACCCATTAGCCGAAGATTACCTGGTAACCGGCACGCAGTTCTGGGTCGTCAAGCCGTCGATTTCCCTGGCGGGGATCACTGGTCTGGAAGCGTTGGTCAAGGGCAACTACATCGCCGTGCGACCGGGAGACAAGGGTGGCGCGCCGCAACGCGAGTACGAAGCCAGGGCAAAGGCGCCGCCGCTGGACTTGCGTTCACCGGGCTTGCACTTGGTCCTGCTGACCGAAAACCTCGGTTCCCTGGAAGTCGGCAGTCCGATCCTCTACAAGCAGGTCAAGGTCGGGTCGGTGCAGAGCTACCAGTTTTCCCGCAAGAAGAAGCAACTGATCATTGGTGTGCACATCGAGAAAGAATACGAAGGACTGGTCAACGGCTCGACACGTTTCTGGAACGCCAGTGGCATCACCCTTACGGGCGGTTTGACGGGCGGGATCCAGGTCAAGAGCGAGTCCCTGCAAAGCCTGATGGCCGGCGGGATTGCCTTCGAAACACCGGAGCCCAATGTGCCGCTGAAAAGACGCATCCCGCGTTTCCGCCTGTTTGCCGATCATGAAGCGGCACAACAGCGCGGCACCGAGGTCACGATCAAGGTCGATCGCGCCGATGGTTTGCGCAGTGGTACGCCGATCCGGTTCAAAGGGTTGGATGTGGGCAAGATCGAGGATGTTGATCTCAGCGCCGACATGCAATCGGTGCTGCTCACGGCGCGTATCACCGAAGTGCCCGAGCGCATTGCCCGGGTCGGGTCCCAGTTCTGGGTGGTCAAGCCGGAGTTGGGGTTGATGAAGACCTCCAACCTGGAAACCCTGGTAACCGGCCAATACATTGAAGTGCAGCCTTCGGCGAAAAACCTCGGGCCGCAGAAAAGCTTCGTGGCCCTGGCCAACCCACCGGAAAGCGCGGTGCCCGAAGCGGGATTGAGCCTGGTGCTGAGCGCGGCCCGCCGTGGTTCGTTGAAGACTGGCGTGCCGGTGACCTACCGCGAGATTACGGTGGGCAAGGTTACTGGTTATGAACTGGGCCAGACCGCGGATCGGGTGCTGATCCATATCCTGATCGAGCCCAAATATGCGCCACTGGTGCGCAGCGGCACACGTTTCTGGAATAGCAGTGGCTTCGGTCTGGACTTCGGTCTGTTCAAGGGCGCGACGGTGCGCACCGAGTCGCTTGAAACGCTTATCCAGGGCGGTATTGCGTTCGCAACGCCGGATGGCGAACGAATGGGCAACCCGGCACGACCGGAGCAGACCTTCCCGCTGTTCGATAAGTTTGAAGATGAATGGCTGACCTGGGCGCCGAAGATCAGTCTCGGTAAGTAAGGTTATTGGATGTAGCACTTGTGGCGAGGGAGCTTGCTCCCGCTGGGCTCTGTAGGAGCTGGCGAAGGCTCGGGCCGCGTTCGGACGATCTTTTGATCTTGATCTTTCGCTCTGGACTCAATGGCAGTGGAAAGATCGCAGCCTCGTTGCACTCGACAGCTCCTACGGACTCAAAACCGGCGCAATAAAAAAAGGCCGCGATCCAATGGATCGCGGCCTTTTTCATGCCCGGCTATTCACCTCACACCGGATCCAGCTCCGGCTCGTCGGCCTGGACATTCACCGTGGCCTTCACCGCATCGTGACGACGGATGTATTTCCAGTCCGCTTCGTCGATGTAGATGCCGTTCGGCCCACTGCCGCCTTCCAGGTCGATGGCGACACTGGCGCAGACTTGCGGCTTCACACTGGCCAGGATCGGCACGAAGCCCAGTTGCAGGCTGGTTTCCAGCAGGGCGGCCTGGTTTTTCTCGTCGATGTCCGCCGCTTCGTCCAGGTAGTACGGCAGGCGCACGCGGCCGGCCTGTTCGCGGTCCATCAGGTGCAGCAACAAGTACATGTTGGTCAGCGCCTTGATGGTCATGGTGGTGCCGTTGGACGCCGCGCCGTCGATGTCGGTGTGGATCACTGGCTGGCCGTTGACCTTGGTGATCTCGAACGCCAGCTCGAACAGGTCCTTGAGGCCGAGCTGGTTGTGGTTCGCCGCCACCAGCCGCGCCAGGTACTCCTTGGCTTCTTCGTTCTTGTTGTCCTGCTCGGCGCTCTGGCTTAGGTCGAACACCGACAAAGTCTCGCCTTCCTCGTACTGGCCGGCGCTGTGGATGATCTGGTCGATGTGCTTGAGCGCTTCCTTGTTCGGCGCCAGGACGATCCGGAAGCTCTGCAGGTTGGACACCTGACGCTTGTTGATCTCGCGGTTGAACAGCGCCAGTTGGTGCTCGAGGCTGTCGTAGTCGCTGCGGATGTTGCGCAGGGTCCGGGCGATGTCGGTCACAGCCGCACGGCGCGCCTTGCCCAGGGTCAGGGCTTCGTCGGTGCGGTGGGCATAGGCGTTGATCAGCAGTTGCAGGCGTCGCTCCATGTCGTCTTCGCTGTCGAACTTGGCCACGCCCTTGAGGCGCACCTGGGCATACAGCGCTTCGATCTGGCCGTCGACCCGCAGCAGCCCTTGCCAGCTGTCCTGGTAGTCATTGAGCAGCGGCAGCAGGTTGTCCATGGAGTCGTCGACCGGGTCCATGAACGGCGTGCCGAACGGCAGGTCCGCCGGCAGCAATTGACGACGGCGCAGGGCGTCGTCGAGGGTGCGTTGCTTGGCTTCCATGTCGGCGATCTGCCGGCCCACCAACTGCAACTTGGCGGACAATTGCTGGACGCGCTCGGTGAAGGCATCGCTGGAGCGCTTGAGTTCGTCCTGGGCGGCTTCCATCTGCGCCAGTTGCTCGAGCTTCTCACCTTCCTCGGCACTCAGGGTCTGGCTGCGACGGAAGTCTTCCAGGGCTTTTTGCGCATCCAGGACCTGCTGGTACAGCGCCTCGGTCTGGGTCTTGCTCGCGGCGCGGTCGGCGGCCACGGCTTGCTGGGTCTTGAGCTGCTTGAGTTCTTTTTCCAGGCGCTCTTTCTGGTCGCGCAACGCGGCCCGGTCGGCCAGGGCTTGCAGGGCAGGTGGCTCGATGTGGGACAGGTCGATGGACAGGCCCGGCACTTCGAAACGCTCGCCCTTGAAGCCGTCGAGGATCAGCTCCATGGATTTGACCCACTCGCCATTCTCGTCCAGCGCGATGCCGTGTTCGCCCAGTGGCAGGCTGAACAGGGCGCTGTTGAACAGGCGCATCAGGCGTTCGACGTCCTGCTGCGAGAACTCTTCCCGCAGGCGGGCGTAGCTGTTGTTGTCGGCGTGATCGAGTTGCTGCTTGACCGACTTCAGGCGTTTTTCCAGGTCGCGCAGGCGCTCTTCCAGGTCCTCGGCGCTGAACTGCCGGGACTGGGCCAGGGCGCCGGCCAGTTCGTCGTGAGCGTCCTTGGCGGCGAGCAGTTGCTGCTCCAGGACCTTGACGTCATCCACCAGGGCAAAGCGATGTTTGAGCACCGACAGTTCGCCGAGCCAACGCTGGATGCCGCTGATTTCCCGTTCCAGGCGCATCAGTTCCTGAGTACCGCCGCGCTGGTCGTTCTGCAGCGAGTCCTGCTCGTTGCGGTAGTGTTCGGCCTGGATGGTCAGCTCTTCCTTGCGCGCACTGGCGTAGTCCGACCAGGTGCCGAGCAACGAATCGAGCAATGGCGACAGGCGATGCAATTTGCCGCGCAGGCTATCGCGCTGCTTCACGCCATTGGCCAGGGCTTCCACCAGCGGACCGGCCGCCACCAGGGAGTTGTAGTCCTGCTCCATGCGGCGTACGTCGCGGAAGGCTTCTTCGCACGCGGCGATGTAGTCCACGCTGCCGGAGCGCAGGCTGTGTTCGAACGCGTCGAGGAACAGTTGCTTGAGCTTGGCTGCAGTGATTTCGCGCATGTGCAGCAGGTTGATGAACAGTGCGCGGAAGGTCTTGAGGCTTTGCTCGCTGGTGGAGCGCAGCGGGATCAGCGTCAGGTCCAGCGGGATCGAGGTGTGGCCACCCACCAGCAGGCGTCGCAGTTCATCCGGCTTGAGTTCGTAGGCTTTCAGGCCTTCGCGCTCCAGGTTGGTGAACAGCTCTTTCTGCCGCAGGCAGGTGTCATTCTTCTGATAGTGGGCCAGGTCCAATTTGCCGGCGTAGGCAAAGAACTGGTGACCGAAACCGCCGCCAGGGCCGCGACCGACCACGCCAATCACGTGTGGGCCGTGGGGCAGGGCGACTTCCACCAGGATGTAGCTGGTGTCCGAGGCAAAGTAGAAACGCCGGGATTGCTCCAGGCTGTACTTGCCGAAGCTCATGTCCGACATGCGCGCCAGGATCGGGAACTGCAAGGCGTTGATCGAGGCGGATTTACCGAGGTTGTTCGCGCCGTACACCGACAGCGGTTCTTCCAGCGGGAACAGACCGAGGCTGTAGCCGGCGGTGTTCAAAAGGGCAAAGCGGCGGATGCCGTAGCGTTCCTTGCTCATGCGTCGGTCTCCTGTTCTTCGGCAATGGCGCGGGCCAGTGCGTCTTCTTCGCTCTCGGCATCAAAGGGGCTGAGGTCCAGCGGATCGTCGGTCTGCAGCAGCTTCTCGTCGCTGTCTTCGTCGATCAGCACCGGCACCGGCAACGGCAGCACGCTGTGCAGGCTGGCGGCCAGGTCGCGGTCCTGCTGGACCGACAGGCACACGTCGAGGAAACGATGCATCGGCGGCAGGAAGCGGTACACGCCGTTCTCTTCGCTGGCAAAACCCAGTTGGGTCATGCGGCGCATGATTTTTTCTTCCAGCTCTTCCTGGGTCTGTACTTCGGCCTGGATGAACAGGTCGCGGTATTTTTCCAGCAGCGAAGGCAGCTCATCGCGGCCCAGGCTGCCGCCGTCGAGCACGGCAATCGGGTCGCGGCCCTGGTCGGCCAGGTGCTCGACTAGGATAAAGGTGAACAGGGCCAGGCGCTGGGCGGTCTTGTTGACTGCCGCGGCGGCCAGGTCCGGCACGAAGTAATAGAAGCCACGGGTGTCGCATACCAGTTCGAAGCCCAGGGCCTTGAACAGCGTGCGGTACTGGTCCTGGAAGTTCGACAGTTGCGCGTACAGCTCCGGGTCGCGGCGGCTGACGTGGTAGCCCTTGAACAGCTCGCGGAAGATCGGCGCCAGCTGGGACAGTTCGGATAGATCAAGATGCATGGGGGATGCTCGCAGAATCCTCGGCGGCGGTGTCGCCGGCCGAGAGCAGGGCGAAGGAGCGCAGGCTGACCTGATGCTCGTGAGTGTGATAGTCGCGGCGTTCCAGACGCTCGCGCTTGAAACGTTTTTCCCGCGACAGGCGCGAGAACCAATACAGCAATTCGTCGGTGGCGCCGTCCGGTTCCTGTTCCAGCAGCCAGGTCATCAGGTCCGGCATCGGCAGGGCATCTTCGCAGCGCTCGACCATCTCGCGCACGGTGCGTGGCGCACGCGGTGCCTCGCCGCCCTTGTGGGTCCTGTGGGACTTGGGGAAGCGCGCCGGTTTCGGCTCGAAACGGGCCAGCGCATAGACGTAGGCTTCGACCTGGCTGGCGCTGCCCAGGAAGGTGCTTTGCGGCCGGGTAAACAGCGGCATGGCGGCCTGCGGCACGGCATCGATGCCTTTGCGACGAATGGCGGCCAGGGCCAGAGCGGCGCCACGGGTCACGGCGTTGTGGCGGCGAGCCTCTTCGCGCAGCGGCAGGAGCAGTTCACGGGCATGCCGCAGGGTCAGCTGGGCGCTGGTCTGCATCTCGAGGATGCGCGCGTGGGTGCGCAGCAGCATGTCGTCGTCCACCAGATGGCCGAGGCGCTGCTGTTCGGTGAGCATGCGCAACAGCACGTTCTCGACCTTGCGCACGCCTTGCTCGAAGGCGCCGTCGGCATTCACCAGCTGGATCATCGGTTCGACGTATTCGTCCCAGGTCGCCAGCACTTCGGCGTAACGCTGGCGCAGCGGGATCTGCCGGTCGCTGGTCTTGGCCCGCTCGGCCACGGCCACCAGGGCCTGTTCGTCGTTGGCGAGTTTCTTGAGCACGTCGCGCACGCGCATGTCCAGCAGGCGCAGTTGGCGAGCCAGGTCGTTGCCGTCGCGAATGTCGAAGGCGTCCTGGATGTAGCCGGCCAGGCGCTCGAGGTGACGCAGGTAGGCTTCGATCTCCAGGCACAGGCCCAGGCGGTGTTCGCGGCGCAGGTAGGCGAGGAAGTCATGGATCTGGGCGTTGAGCTCGAAGCGGTTCGGGCTTTTCGCCACCGGTACGAGAATGTCCAGGCGGATCCACACATCCAGCAGGCTGGTGATGTCCTGGGGTGTGCTGTCCAGCTGTTGGGCGGCCAGCTGTGAACGCAATTCGTTGAGGCTCAGGGTGCCCTGGTCGAAGTGCTCGCACAAAGGTTCCAGCAATGCCCAGTGTTCAGCGAGGGCGCGCAAGACGCGCTTGGGTTCGATCATCGCAATGGCCGTCGGGTTGGCAATTAAAAGCGGCGATTGTACTGCATCGGGCCGCTTGCGATTCACCCCTTGGACGGACTGTCGTTTGCTATCGATCAACTATTGGCTCAACAGGGAAGCGATCCGCGCCGAAGGGCGGTAGAATCCCTCCCACTTTCAGTTATCCACAAGTGGCCGACCCTTGCTTATCGAGTCCCGTCGCCGCGCCTATCTGACCGCCATGCAGGTGGTCAACTGGCTGCCGCGTACCGAATTGCCGTTCGCCGCCCCGTCGCGGCCCGAGCTGCTGGAAACGCCCGAGCCCGAGTACATCGCGCCGGTCGTGACCGCGCCTGTGGCCAAGACGGTCGCCGAGCCGGTGGCGCCCGTGGTCGAACGGCCAAAAATCGAAGTGCCGCGTCCAAGCCTGGCCTCGACCCGTACCAACGCCAAGCCGGTGGAGGAGGTTGTCGAGGCGCCGCCCAAGGCGCCCTACGTCGCGCCGCCGCGTTTCGCCCTGCAACTGTTGCGGGCCGGGCGTTGCCTGCTGTTGGTGGAGTTGCCCACGGGTGAGCCGTTTCAAAGCCGCGATCCAGCCTATCTGCTGCTCAAGGACATGCTGCGCGCCGCCGGTCTGCCGGACAGCCCGCAGATCATTGGCGAACCGGTGCGCTGGCCGCTGTTGTCGCGCGGCACCATGGACCAGGGGCCCGAAGCGGCGCGGGATTTCGTCCAGGGTTTCGTTTCGGCGCGCCTCGAAGACGAGCCCTGCGTGTGCCTGTGGCTGATCGGCCTGCCCGCGGTGAAATTTGCCGGCGAGGCGGATGCCGAGGCGTTCAATCGTGAACTGCAGGTCGAAGGCCTGGGCTCGGCCTGGGCGTTGCCCGGGTTGGAACTGTTAATGGAAACGCCACAGCGCAAGGCTGATGTCTGGCAAGCCATGCGCCGGCTGATGGCGCGCTGGAAAGAATCGAATGAGTGACGCTGTATCGTTCCGCCCGATGACCGAGGCGGACCTCGACGCTGTACTGAAAATCGAATACGCCGCCTATAGCCACCCCTGGACCCGCGGGATATTTCTCGATGGGCTGGGCAAATACCAGATCTGGCTGATGTTCGAAGGCCAGCAGCAAGTGGGCCATGGCGTGGTGCAGATCATCCTGGATGAGGCGCACCTGCTCAACATCACCGTCAAACCGGAAAACCAGGGCCGTGGCCTGGGCCTGCGCCTGTTGGAGCACTTGATGTCGATTGCCTACAAGGCCGAGGCCCGGGAATGCTTCCTGGAGGTGCGCGACAGCAACCGCACGGCGTTCCGGCTGTATGAGCGCTATGGCTTCAATGAAATTGGCCGGCGCCGGGATTACTACCCGGCAGTGGGCGGGCGTGAGGATGCGGTGGTCATGGCGTGTACCTTGGTGGACTGAACTGCCACGCCCCCCTGTGGGAGCGGGCTTGCTCGCGAAGACGGCGGTAGATTCGACATTGATGCAAACTGATCCACCGCCATCGCGAGCAAGCTCGCGATGGCTTCGGCACATTCGACAATGATGCAAGCTGACCCACCGCTTTCGCGAGCAGGCTCGCTCCCACAGGGTCTGGTTAGCGCTTGCCATCCAGCGGATCGATAGCGGCCATTTCTGCCTCGTCCAGTCCATCACCCCCGCCAATATCATTTTCATCCACCACACTCAGGTCCCAGTCCGCCTGTTCGTCGCCGCCGGCCTCGAAGGCATCCCGGGCGCCGTCTTCGCGAATGAGGGTTTCCGGGCTCATGTCGTCGTCGGTCGATTCGTGATCATCCGTCGAAGCCCCGGTCAGCCCGGCTTCGCGCACGCGTTCGCGAGGCATCAGCTGTTCGCGCTCATCTTTTGGCAGTTCGTCACCGATCTTCGCGCTGGGTTCTTCTTCGTCGAATTCCAACTCATGCATCGAGCCCATGCGATCCTCGTTGTCGTCAATGGGTTCCGGTTGCGTCGCATCGAAGGGGCGTCGTGAATCATTCATGGCAATTCCTCATACTGTGGGCCTTACTGGTGTCGACCGGCAGCGCATCCAGGAATTCCAATGCATCGCGACGTGACCTCGACCGGCGGTCGTTTGTCACAGTTGCGCACTCTCAATCGAGGCTAGACAGCATGAACGAATTACAAGATCTGATTGATAACAACGCGCGTTGGGCCGATGCGATCAAGCAGGAAGATCCTGACTTCTTCTCCAAGCTGGCTCGTCAGCAAACCCCGGAATACCTGTGGATCGGCTGTTCCGATGCGCGGGTGCCAGCCAACGAGATCGTCGGCATGCTGCCGGGCGATCTGTTCGTGCACCGCAACGTGGCCAACGTAGTGCTGCACACGGACCTCAACTGCCTGTCGGTGATCCAGTACGCAGTGGACGTGCTCAAGGTCAAACACATCCTGGTCACCGGCCATTACGGCTGTGGCGGCGTGCGTGCCTCGATGCAGGACCGGCAACTGGGCCTGATCGACGGCTGGCTGCGTTCGATTCGCGACCTGTACTACGAGCATCGCGAGGCGTTGGGCCAATTGCCGACCGAGGAGGAACGTGTCGATCGCTTGTGCGAGCTGAACGTGATCCAGCAGGTGGCCAACGTCGGCCATACCAGCATCGTGCAGAACGCCTGGCACCGTGGGCAGAAACTGTCGATTCATGGCTGCATCTACGGCATCAAGGACGGACGCTGGAAGAGCCTGGACACCACGATCAGCGGTTTCGAACAGTTGCCGCCGCAGTATCGGTTGCGTCCGGTCGACGCGCCTTGAGTCCGGTTCGTCAGTCGCGGTGACATTGACGGCGCCAGTGCCGTAGAAACTTCATTCCCTGCTCATTGGGCGGTTCGTCATAGCCGGTAATCCAGCCATGACAGTTGGACGAACCGCACCGGCAGGCGAACTGTCGATACAGTTTCTGTTCGGTACTGGCGTAGTCCATCGTCAGGCAGTCACCTTCATCGATACGGGCCAGTGACCACAGCCACAGTTCGCTCATGTCGAGGAAGACATTCGGGTTGCAGGAATGCAGCAGCAATCCTGCGAAGTGTGGGTCATACATGTGGACGTCCGGCAGGATCTGCAGCGTGTGCAGGCGCCGTCGGCTCACCAGTAACCCCGAAACCCTGCACATCCTCGTCATGGGCGCGAATGGTTTACGGGCGATGATGCCGTTGCCGTTGCCGCGGCCGTCGGTCGTGCGATGCACTTCGAAATCGTGCACCGAGGGGTAGCCCAGGCGGGTGCTGAGTGGTTTTTCCGGGTAGATGCAATCCCGGTGCTGTGAACAGGCGCGATCTGTGATGAACGTGGTCATGACAGTCCTTGTCGGTGCTAAACACTCGACTTTCTGGCGCTGGCGATCCTGCCGGCGGTCGTTGAAAAAACCCTGATAGCTTCGCCCAAGTCGGGGGCGTCATCTACTGTCGACTCTGACAGGTGCCAAAGGCGCTTTCCCGCGTCAGCGCCAGCCTACGCGGAAAGCGCCTCAAGGTTTAGACCGCCTCGGCTGGCAGCGGCATCGGTACCTTCAGTTGCGGAAGTTGCGACTTGATCGCCGGCGTTTCGCATTTTTTCGCCGCATCATCCGGCGTCAAGTTGCGAATGGAGGTGTAGAACAACTCGCAGGTCTTCTCCTTTTGCGTGACCTGCCAGGTTTGCGTGCACTGGTTCAGTAGGGGGGTCGGGTCGGTGCCCGGCTTGCTGCCCATGCCGGCCTGCCAGCAGGCGGCGCTCAGGTCCTGGCCCATGACTTTCAAGCCGGCGGCATCCGCCTTGGCTTCGTCACCGTCGTAGCTGTCCTTGTCGGCGGCGTACCAGATGTAGCTCGGATGGTTGGAGCCCAGGACCGGAACCTGGACCCCGCTGCCGGTTGTGATGGTCGCCAAGCCGAGCACACCCACGGTCTGGCCGTACTGGGTCTTGATCCAGTTCCGAACGGGCGCTCCGAAGGCCACCATCGGCAACGCGGCGCCGCTGGCGGTTTGGGTGACCTGTGTGACCATGGTGGTCTGGTAATCTTTGAAGTAGCTATAGAGTCCCTCCAATGTGCTGCCAGCATTGGACGGCGCTGCGATGGGCGCGATGTCGATGATGGTCTGGTAGGCCGGCGTCTGTTCAACCGCAATGCCGTTGACGGTCAGCAGCGTGGCCCAACGATCGGTGGTCGCCGACTCCAGATAGTCCTGGGCCTGGGTCAGGGAGTAGTCCGGCGGGAAGTGTAGCAACTCGACACTCTTGCGGTTTTCCAGGGCCATGCCCAGCGGCAGGAACAGGTACCAGTTGTAGGACCATTTTTTTTCGCTGTTGAGTTTCGAGGCCCCGTTGTACGCCAGGTCCCCGGCGTCAAGCAGGGCCTTGAGCGGTTGGCCGTAGCTCTTCGGTACGCCGCTGATGCTGGCATAGACCTTGTCGTTATCGATTTTGACGTGGACCTTGGCCGTGCCATAGCCGTCGCGCTGCACGCTTTGGGTCAGGTAGTGCTCGACGGTCTGTTCCAGGGTCCAGTCGCGAAAGCAGATGACGTTGCAGTTGTTGGGGTAGGCAAAGAGGCGGGTGACGCGTTCGGTGCTGCCCAGTTGTACGTCAATGTCGGTGGCGTGGGCGGTGGCACTGAAGGCCAGGGCGGCAAAAGAAAGTGCGGCGAGTTTGGACATGCTCAGATCCTTTTCAGCGTGTGGGCCCCTCGAAACAGGGCGCATCCATACTGAAACAGACCGAGCCGAAGAAGAAGTGGGCCGATGGAAATATCGGCCCTTTTTTATGGCTTTATGGCATCACTGGCGGCAAATAACTCAATGTCGTCCCCAGTGCCCATAGCAGCGCCAGCACCAGCGGCGTATGCACCAGCAACTGGACGAAGGAAAAACCGATCAGGTCCCTGGCCTTCAGCCCCAAGACCCCCAGCAGCGGCAGCATGTAGAAGGGGTTGATAAGGTTCGGCAGCGCTTCGGCGGCGTTATAGATCTGCACCGCCCAACCCAGGTGATAGTTCAGGTCATTGGCCACCTGCATGACGTAGGGCGCTTCAATGATCCACTTGCCGCCGCCAGAAGGAATGAAGAAGCCCAGGACCGCCGAATAGACGCCCATCAACAGGGCGTAGGTGTCATGGGAGGCGATTTGTACGAAAAAGGTCGAGATGTGGTGGGCCAGGGTCTGGGCATCACTGCCTTTGACCGTGGTCAGCAGCGCGGCGATCGAGCCGTAAAGCGGAAACTGGATCAACACGCCGGTGGTGGTCGGCACCGCGCGGGCCACGGCGTCGAGAAAGCTGCGCGGCCGCCAGTGCAGCAAGGCGCCCAGCATGATGAACAGGAAGTTATACGTATTGAGCCCGGAAATGGCACTGATCGCAGGCTTGGTCGAAAACTCATGGAACAGCCAACCGGCCGCCAGCAGCACCAGGGCGATGATCAGCAGCGGACTGTGCTCCAGCCATTCCCCTGGGCGGGTACGGGGCTGCAACGCCGGCATACTGAAACTGGGGTCGATGCCACAAGCGGCGGCGTCGCGGGCACTGTTCGGCCCCGGGGCGGTGGCGTAGGCGACGATCAGGGAAATCACGATCAGCGCCAGCAACATGACCCCGGACTGCCAGAGGAAAATCGTCTGGGTGAAAGGAATGACGCCAGTAATCGACAGGATCGAGGGCGGCAGGCTGGCCGGGTTGGCCTGCAATTGCGCCGCCGACGAAGACAATCCCAGGGCCCACACTGCGCCCAGGCCCAAGTACGCGGCGGCGCCGGCGGCGCGGTAATCCATCTTCAGGTCGGTGCGTCGGGCGAGGGCGCGCACCAGCAAACCGCCAAACACCAACGACAGGCCCCAGTTGAGCAGCGACGCGACCATGGAAATCAGTGCCACCCACGCCACGGCGGAGCGGCCGTTGGTCGGAATCCGTGCCAGGCGGTCAATCAATTTGACGGCCGGCGGCGAACTGGCGACCACGTATCCGCCGATCACCACGAAGGCCATTTGCATGGTGAACGGGATCAGGCTCCAGAAGCCGTCGCCAAACGCCATGGCCGCCGCTGTGGGTGTGGCGCCGATGAATTGCGTCGCCACGGCGACCACCAGCACCGCCAGCGCGGCAAAGACCCAGGAATCGGGGAACCAGCGCTCGGCGAAACTGGAACAGCGCAAGGCGAAGCGGGCGGAACGGCTGTCTTCGATGTCAGTGGTCACGGCAATTACCTCGTTTTTATGGTTATGGGTATTGATGGCGGCAAGGCTTCAAAGGTCAGGCGCAACAGTAGAACAATCCAGTGACCATGGGAGGCTCATCGGGTTCGCGGGCGCCCTGGAATATTTTCGATAGGGGCTCGGGGCGCTCTTTAGAAAAAAATCGCCGGGCCGATGGCAAGGGAACAGCCATTTAATTCTTCTGCTGTCGGAGCTGCCCCATGTTCAACAACCGCCTGAAGCAGGAGCTGCTGGCTCTTCGCCAAGAACTGTCCAGCCTTGCGCAAGTCAAGGAAAGCCTGGATCGCGAAATGCTTGGCCTCACCCTGGATGCCGATGGACGGATTCAATCGGTCAATCAGAATTTCCTCGACGAGATGCGCTACAAGAGCCAGGACTTGATTGGCCGGCCTGTGGATGAGCTGGTCCCTGCGTATTTGAGATCCAATGAGTTCCAGGTTCGCTTCAAGTCGGCGTTGACCCGTGGCGAGCACTTTTCCGGCGCCGTGCGCCTGCTGCGAGGCAATGGCCAGGAAGCCTGGCTGCGTTCGATCCTCCAGCCCGTGCGGGGTGCTGACGGGCGGATCCGCTATTTTTCGATGTACTCCAATGACCTGACCCGCACCATCGAGGCTTCCCGCGAGCATGAAAACCTCATCGGCGCGTTGGTGCGTTCAACGGCGGTGATCGAATTCGATTTGGGTGGTCATGTACTGACGGCCAACGATCGCTTCCTCAACGCCATGGGTTACAGCCTTGCGCAGGTCAAGGGCAAGCACCACCGCACGTTTTGTGAACCTGAGGAATACAACAGCGCGGCCTACCAGCAGTTCTGGAAGCGCTTGAACAGTGGTGAGTTTGTGGCTGGCCGCTTCAAGCGTCTCGACAGCAGTGGTCGTGAGGTCTGGCTGGAAGCCTCCTACAACCCGGTGCTCGATGCCAACGAGCGGCTGTATAAAGTGGTCAAGTTCGCCACCAACATCACCGACCAGGTCAACCAGGAAAAAGCCGTCGCCGAGGCGGCCAGCATCGCCTATAGCACCTCGTTGCAGACCGACAGCAGCGCCCAGCGCGGCACGACGGTGGTGACCCAGGCCGTGGATGTGATGCGCGACCTGGCCCGGCACATGCAAACCGCTGGCGAAGGCATCGAGGCGCTGAATGAACAATCCCTGGTGATCGGTACCATCGTCAAGACCATCAGCGGCATCGCCGAGCAAACCAACCTGCTGGCGCTCAACGCCGCGATCGAAGCGGCCCGGGCCGGTGAGCAAGGCCGTGGTTTTGCGGTGGTGGCCGATGAAGTGCGACAACTGGCATCGCGCACCAGCCAGGCGACCGATGAAATCGTGGGCGTGGTCCGCCAGAACCAGGACATGGCCCGCAACGCCGTGGCACTGATGACCGACGGCCAGCACCAGGCTGAACACGGCCTGGCTCTGGCTGCCGAGGCGGGGACGGTGATTGTCGAGATCCAGGACGGGGCGAAGAAGGTGGTCGATGCGGTGAGTCAGTTTGCCAACCAGCTATCGACTTGAGAAACCTGCTGAGCGAGCCGCCGCTATCGCGAGCAAGCTCGCTCCCACCGTTTTATCCGGGAAAGCCTTGATATTGTGTTCGCTGCCATCCCCTGTGGGAGCGAGCTTGCTCGCGATGGCGGCCACACATTCAACATCCTGGCACGCTGACTCAACCTGATCGACGAGTGCTCAATCCCCCAGCGCGGCACCTTCGCGCCGCGGGTCCGCGCCGCCGGCCAATGAAGTTTTCCCTTGCGCATCACGCACCCGGACGATCGCCTGGGTACCGCTGTTCATGTCGATCTCGCTCACCGCATGGCCTTTGTCTTTCAGCGTCTGGATCAGCGTCGGGCTGAACTGTCCCTTTTCCAGTTCGGTGGGGCCATTGCGGCTGCCGAAGTTGGGGAGGTTGATGGCGGTTTGCGGGTCCAGGTTCCAGTCGAGCAGGCCGATCACTGACTTGGCGACGTATTCGATGATTTGCGAGCCACCGGGGGAGCCGACAGCGGCCAGCAGCCTACCCTGATGATCGAAGATCAGCGTCGGCGCCATGGACGAGCGCGGGCGTTTGCCGGGTTCGACGCGGTTGGCGACTTTTTGTCCGTTTTCTTCAGGGATGAAGGAGAAGTCGGTCATCTGGTTATTGAGCATGAAACCCTGGACCATCAAGTGCGATCCGAATGCCGACTCCACCGTGGTGGTCATGGACACGGCGCCACCCTGGTCATCCACCGCCACCACTTGCGAGGTGGAAATGCGTAGCGGCGAACGGTCCGGCGCATAGGCCACCTGAATGCCTGGCGGTGTTCCGGGCTTGGCGACGCCCATGCTACGAGGGCCGATCAGGCTGGCTCGGCTGGCAAGGTAACCTTGATCGACCAGCCCTTTGAGCGGCACGGCTACAAAATTCGGGTCGGCAATGTATTGGGCGCGGTCGGCGTAGGCCAGGCGCTCGGCTTCGGCGATCAGGTGCACCGCTTCGGGGGAGGGTTCAATGCCGGCGGGTTTAGCGGTCTTGAGGGGTTTCAAGGGGGCGAGGGCCGCGTTGCTGTCGCGCTGTTCCAGGGCCTGCAACGTCCCGAGGATCTGCGCCACGGCAACCCCGCCCGACGACGGTGGTGGCATGCCGCAGATCTGCCAGCGCTTGTAGTCGGTGCATAGCGCGGGCCGCTCCCGTGCGGTGTAGCCCTGGAGGTCGTTCAGCGAAAGACTGCCGGGGTTGGCGTGACCCTGCACCTTGGCGACGATCTCCTCGGCAACCGGCCCTTTGTACAAAACATCGGGACCTTCGTTGGCGATGCGCTTGAGCACGCCTGCCAATGCCGGGTTTTTCAGCACGGTGCCGACTGCCTTCGGGCTGCCATCGGCATTGAGAAAGTACGCCGCCATGTCGGGCGAGCCCGGCAACGACGGGTCGGACGCGATCAAGGCGTGCAGCCTGGGGGAGATTGCGAAGCCCTGCTCCGCCAGCGCGATGGCCGGCTCGAACAGCCTCGCCCATTCGAGACGGCCATGTTTGCGATGGGCCAGTTCCAGTCCGCGCAATACCCCCGGTGTACCGACGGAACGACCGCCGATTTGGGCGGCGGTAAACGGCATGGGTTTACCGTCGGCTTGCAGGAAAAGTCTTTCGGTGGCGCCGGCCGGTGCTGTTTCGCGACCGTCATAGGTGCGCACGGCCTTGCCATCCCACAGCACGATGAACGCGCCGCCGCCGATGCCTGAAGATTGCGGTTCCACCAGCGTCAGCACCGCTTGCATCGCAATCGCCGCGTCGATGGCCGAGCCGCCACGTCGCAACATCTCCCGCCCAGCCTCGGCCGCCAACGGGTTGGCCGCGGCCGCCATATGCTTGTCGGCGTGACGGGCCTGCACATCGGTGCGGTAGCCGGACGTGATTTCCGGCGGGGAAGGTAATGTCGGTGTGGTCGTGGAGGAGGGCGGGGCCTTGCAGGCGCTAAGCGTTAGCGCGACAGCCAGCAACGAAACGGCTGACAGACGATGAAGGTTTGGTTTCAGATCTATAAGCACGTGTCGCTCCATCCGTGGGCCAGGGAGATAGAGAACGACTGTAGCGACGCGAGGCGTGGGGCGCAAATCAACAAGGCTTCTTGCCACAGGGGCGTGCAACCAAATCCTGAGAGGACAGGCACTTTTCTCCGAGCATAAAAAAACGGCCTATCTTTCGATAGGCCGTTTTTAGTACTTGGTGGCTACACAGGGACTTGAACCCCGGACCCCAGCATTATGAATGCTATGCTCTAACCAACTGAGCTATGTAGCCAAGTGGCGCGCATTATTCGCCGGTAACGAAGATGTGTCAAGCGTAAATCTGAAATATTTCTCTGCGCTTTCAACCGCTTAACAATCCTCGCTGCAAATCGCTATCAGCTGAGCTGAAATCTCCCTGTGTTGGCACTCAGGGCCCGGCTTCCCTGGCTCAGGGTGTCCGCCGCCAAATTCACGGCCCGTGCGCCTTCAAGCAAACGCATCGCTGCCTGGTCGACCTGCTGGATATTGCCGCTGACCTCGTCGGCGGTGCTGGCTTGTTCATCCACGGCGGTGGCGATTTGCGCCAGGGTGTCGGTGACGCTTTGCACCGCGCTGGCAATTTCTCCCAGCCGTTCGCCAAGGCCGGTGACTGCTTGAGCGTCGGTCTGGGCCTGGCCGCAGGCGGCTTCCATCAGGCTGACGGCCTCGTTGACCGTGGCGCGCAGGCTGTCGACGGTGGCGGCAATCTGCTGCGTGGAGGATTGGGTGCGTTGCGACAGGCTGCGCACCTCGTCGGCCACTACCGCGAAACCACGGCCCTGTTCCCCGGCGCGAGCGGCTTCGATGGCGGCATTGAGGGCCAAAAGATTGGTCTGTTCGGCCACGCCACGAATGGTATCGACCACCAGTTGGATCTGTTGCCCCTGTTCGCTGACCCGTCCCAGTGCGGCGGCGGTTTCGTTGAGGCGCTGGTTGAGCTGCTGGATGCTGGCCGTGGTGCGTTGGCTGTCGCGGCTGCTGTCGGTGGCGATGCGGCGGGTCTGCTGGGCACTATCGGAGGCCTGTTCACAACTCTTCGCCACACCCTGGGAGGTGGCGGCCAGTTGTGTCGCGGCGGCAGCGATCTGGCTGATCTGCATTTGCTGGGCCTCGACTTCGCCCAGGGCGCCGCTGGAGTGCGTATTGAGGGTGCGCACGGCATTGCTCAACTGCAACGTTTCGTGGTCGACCCCCAGCAGGCTGTTGCGCAATTGCACCACGGCGACGTTGAGGGCGGTGCTGATGGCCGCCAGTTCATCGCGCCCTTGCACCGGTACTTGCAGGCTGAGATTGCCATCGCGCAGGGCTTCGGCCAGCAGGGTGATGCCGCTGGCGCTGCGCCGGATCGACGCTTGCAGGCAAACAAAAAGATACAGCGCCGCCAGCAACAGGCAGCCCAGTACCGTCGCTACCAGGGTGAACTGGCGAATCGCCGAACCGTGGTAGTGGTCCAGGCGCGTATCCAGTGCCACCAGTGACTGTTGCCGCAGGGTCGCCAGATCGACGAGAAGGGCATCCATGTGTTTCTCGAAGTCTTCGGGCTTGAGACTGATGGAACCGCCGAACACGCCGTCATCCAGCACTTTCAGGCCGGCCTCCAAGTGCTTGAGGCTGCCTTGGAATTGTCCGGCCCAGGTTTGCAGATCGCTGGGCAGGCGGGTTTCCAGCAGTGCTCCGGTCTTGACCAGTTGGTCCCGGGCGTCGCCGATACGGCTGCGCAGGTCTCGCAGTTGCAGGCGACTCTGCAAGGTGAACTGGCCTGATACCACGGAGGCCTGGCCGACGCTTGCAAGGCGGCCGACCCGTTCGATCAGGTCTGGCGTCTGTTGGGTGGAGATCTGGGTCAGCAGATACGTCTCCAGCCAGGAAGCGAGGGTCAGGCGGTTGTCCATGACCATCTGCTCGCGCAAGGCTTGCAGAGCGCTGAGGGCGGCGGTGAAGCGGTCGTAGCCATCTGGCCACCAACCGACGCTGCCCAGGCTTTTCGAATCCAGACCGTTGAGGCTGGTCTGCAGGGTTTGATAGCGGGCGAGGGTATCGGCTTCGGCCCCTTCGGTTTGCAGGGTATTGGCCAGGTCGCTGGCGGCCTGGTTGAGGGTCGGTTGCACGGCATCGTACGCCGCCATGGCGGCCAGCGTCGCCGGTGTCGGCTGCCGATTGGTCTCGGTAGCGCGCCAGCGGGCGGCGCGGTTGCGCTGGGCGGTGAGCAGGTTGTCCAGGTTATCCAGGGCCAGCAATTGGCGCACCCCGGCGCGTTCCCCGGAAATCAGGCTGAGTTTGTCGCGATAGTCCTGGCCGATGAGCCACAGGCTGCCCATGAGCGGCAGGATAAAAAGCAGGAACAGCAATTGGAATTTGCGGGCGAAGCCGAAATGCCCCAACAACCTGATGCCTGGTGATAAAAAAGCCTGCATGCCCATACTCCCCCTGAACACCCTTGCACTATTTTTGTGCGCTTTCTACACAAGTGCCGAAACAGGTGCTCTTTTAAAAGGCCTCGAAAGTTTGTCCAAATCGGCTCGGTAGGCCAGCTCTGTAGCGAAACTTCCCATTCTCGGTCCCCTTTGTAAGGAGCCGCGTTGTAGGCCATTAACAAGGCAAGATTCAGACCATGGCGTTGAGCTATCACCTTGGATTTCGACAATTTTTCGACTTCGATAGCTAGCTAAGGGGATAGCCTTGCTGCACCGAAAAATGGCACATTGACGCACCTGCCCGTGTGCACCCTCTGTCGTATGGAAACTCCCATGGCTATCAGCAATACCCAGGCCGAGATCCCAGCCGTTGCCGCCACTGCGCAAAGCAGTCCATTGGTCATGCGGATTATCGGCGCCGTGGCGCTGGCGCATCTGATCAACGACTTGATCCAGGCCGTGCTGCCCTCGATTTATCCAATGCTCAAGGACAGCTATGGCCTGACGTTCACTCAGGTTGGCCTGATCACCTTGACGTTCCAGTTGACCGCCTCATTGTTGCAGCCTTGGGTCGGTTATCACACGGACCGGCACCCCAAGCCCTGGCTGCTGCCGGCCGGGACGGTGTGCACGTTGATCGGCATTGTGATGATGTCCATGGTCGGCAGTTTTGCCTTGATCCTGTTGGCGGCGGCATTGATCGGCATTGGCTCGTCGACCTTTCACCCGGAAGCGTCGCGGGTGGCGCGATTGGCCTCGGGCGGTCGCTACGGGCTGGCGCAATCGACGTTCCAGGTGGGCGGTAACGCCGGCTCAGCCTTTGGCCCGCTGCTGGCGGCGGCGATCATCATTCCCTATGGGCAAGGCAATGTGGCCTGGTTCGGGCTGTTCGCCCTGTTTGCGCTGTTCGTGCTGTACCGCATCAGCCGTTGGTATGCCAACCACCTGAACTTGTTCAAGCTCAAGCAAGGCCAGGCGGCTACGCATGGTCTATCCAAGGGCCGAGTCTTGAGTGCGCTGGTAGTGCTGGGGCTGCTGGTGTTTTCCAAGTACTTCTACATGGCCAGTTTCACCAGCTACTTCACCTTCTACCTGATCGAGAAGTTCGACTTGTCGGTGGCCTCTTCGCAATTGCACCTGTTCCTGTTTCTCGGGGCAGTGGCGGCGGGGACCTTCTTTGGCGGACCGATTGGCGACAGGATCGGGCGCAAGGCGGTGATCTGGTTCTCGATCCTCGGCGTGGCACCGTTCACCCTGATCCTGCCTCATGTCGACCTGTTGTGGACCAGCATCCTCAGCGTGGTCATCGGCTTCATCCTGGCCTCGGCGTTCTCGGCCATTGTCGTGTATGCCCAGGAGCTGGTACCGGGCAATGTCGGGATGATCGCTGGCGTGTTCTTCGGGCTGATGTTCGGTTTCGGCGGGATTGGCGCCGCGCTGCTGGGGCACCTGGCGGACATCCGTGGCATCGAGTATGTGTACTGGTTGTGCTCGTTCCTGCCATTGTTCGGGGTGTTGGCGATTTTCTTGCCGAGGACTCGAAAGGCTTGAGGCGGGGAGCATCGATGTAGCTGAGCCATCGCAATCGCGAGCAAGCTCGCTCCCACATGGGTTGGTGGGTGTTCTCGGCCATCTGCACACGACACAAAACCCTGTGGGAGCGAGCTTGATCGCGAAGGCGTCGGCACATCCTGTATCAATGCAAACCGACCCAACGCCTTCGGAGCAAGCCCGCCGATCAACACGGCTTTTTCTTCGAGCGGAACGCCCGCTCCTCATGCCTGCGATTCACCCCTCAAGGACGGTAGACACTGGCCTGGATGGCGCCGGGGTATTGCCTGAACCCGCCCGTGTTGCACAGCGGTGTCGACAGTTGGTAGTCACCCGCTGTCGTGGCGTTGGCGGTGCGCACATTACCGGCCGCGAACCCAGAGTAATCCTGAAAGGCATCGAACGAGGCGATTGGCTCGTCGAAGTAGTTGCCACGGGAAGGGTCGAAGATCGAGAGCGTGATTGCTACGCCACCAGGAAATGCTGCTTCGGCCTCGATCAACACGGTCTCGTAGGGATACAGGGTCTGTGGGGACGGCCCGGCGGAAGTGGGGGAGGGATTGAACACCGTGGCCACCAGCGTGTTCGGGCTCAGGTTGGTAAGCGCGATGACCAGGTAATTGGCGTCATTGCCGCCGTAGGTGTAGGGCCGCGTCGTGGCGAACGCCCAACCGTTACTGCTGTTAAAGAAGTCGTCCTTCGAGCCGCCGTTGTCCCAGACCTGGGTGAGCGCGATTTCTTCCGGATAGATTGACCAGTCCGTCGAATCGGCGATCCAGTATTTGAAGTAGGTCCCGTCGATCGCGGGTGCGATGTACTGCGCGTAGGCGGGCACACCGTCGATGGGGTTGTTATTGACGTCCAGGTATTGGTAGATCTGGTATTTGGCCGGCAGCAGCATCTGCATCACCGACAGCACGTAACCCTGCTTGGCGGCTTTCACCATATTTCCGGTTTCACCGGAGTTCCAGAACAACCCGTCGGGCGCAGTGGAAGCGATCAGCGTATAGGTGATCTTCAGCTTGGCCCAGTCGGTCAGGATCGTGGATTCCATGGTGCCGAAAGTGTCCAGCAACCCTTCGAAGGTAGTGCTCAATTGTCCCCACAGGTCGGCATAGGCTACCTGGAACAGGCTGGGAGAAACACTCGAACTCTGGGCCGCGACCGCGACATTGATGCCGCTCTGGAGAACGTTGGCCGCGACGGCGAAATAATTGATCTCGCCTTCCATCGTTTCAGCCGAGAGCACGGTGTAGATGACGCCCGAGAGCACCGCCAGGATGATGCCGCCGATATTGGTCGAGTCACCGTCCTCGAAGCTGGCATCCAGACCCAGTTCGGAGAGCAGCGCTCCCTGGTCCTCGAACAACAGGGAGTGGAAGCTGGTATAGCAGGCGAACAGGCTGTTGACGGCGCTCGCTGCGCTGAGCTCCAACTTCAACTGGTCCACTACGGGGTGCCAGACTTGCGCTGGGAACGCGTTGTAGTCCAGGCCGAGCATGTCTTGCCGGTAACTGTCCAGGGTGCTGGCGCCGTTGGTGTACTGCTCGCGCAGGATCAAATGGGGCTGATTGTTCATGGCCGCCAGTTTGTTGTTGATCCAGTCATAGACAGCCTGTTGGTCAGGCGTAAAGGCCGGGAAGGCCGGGTCGGACGCCGGCAAGGCCATGATGCTGTCCAGGGGCGTGGTAGGCATGAAGTACCATTGGCTCGAGCTGTCGGTGTCTTGCATCTGTACCGAGCCCCCCGCGATATCGACACTCAGATACTGGTTCGAAGCGCTGTTCTGGATGGCCGTGGGGCCGAGTCCCGTTCCCCAGAGCCAGGTCTGTTCGACCGGGACGGGTACGCTCTGTGCGGTGTTGATTGCCGTATTGCTGCCGGCATCCTGAGTTAACACCAACCCGGCGAGCAGGCCGCTGAGTAGGCGTCCATCGGCGGTGACTTGCCAGATCTGGTTGGGCGAACCGGCCACGAAGGGGCTCAACGTCACGCCGTCGGAACTGGCGGTGAGTACATGGGGCACGCCTTTCACGGGCGCGACGAGGCTGCTTTGCACATTGACCCAGCGAGTCGGTGGCCAAACCTGATAGTGATTGCTGCTAGAGGCCCAGCAGGCTTGGTTGAGGGTGTTGTACAGCACGAGGTTGCCGTCGGTCTGGACGAGCAGTTCCTGAGGCTCGATGCCGTTGGTGTAGGGCGACCATGCCACGTTGCCATCGCTGGTACCCAGGACCAGGTTGCCATCGGTCTGGACATCGAAGTAGGCACCGTTGTTGGTGCCCGTGGCCCAGATCGCGCTGCCAGTGAACGAGCTGTTGGCCGCCACGGGGCCTGTGACGACCTGGTACAGCACCAGGTTGCCATCAGGCTGCAGCAGCAACACATAGCCGTTGCCGGCCGCTGCCGCCCATTGGCCGGGGAGCATCCGTGTGCCGGGTGGAATGTTGCCGTTGTCAGCCTGGACCGGCTCGCCGAGCGGGACCGTGAGGAAGGTGCTGGGGTTGGTGGATGTTGCCAGCGTTATATCGCTCAGGTTGTTCATGTTGATCTCCTTTTCACGACATTGAGTGGACGCCTTGCGGTTGTTTTCGGAGGTGAGTGAGCGCAGTGCATGGGCACGGCTGCGCTCCCACGAATCCGGCGCGCCTGTGCCTGCTACGCCGATGCAATTGATCGGGAAGTCTTTTCAAGTGTTGGGTCGCGAACAGGTCCCGGAGCGAATCAACCGCTCCAGGACTTGAGGTGGCCGAGGGAATGCTCAGCCAGGAGGGTGCCGTTCAATGTCGCCAGTGGCTGGCAGCACGGCACGAATGGCGGGGGCGGGGGCGGGTCTCTTCGTATATCCGTAGTTTGCGAGACTGTGCATGAGAATCTCCCTATCCATGCGGAAGAAGGCGTTTGAGCGTTGTGCCTTGCAGGGCGCGCATGAAGTGTAGTCCGGCGCTCATATCTTGCCTGAGGTCCCCTTTTTGCGGGGCGGTGACCTGTGCCGGGCAAAGAGTCAGTCCCAACTTGAAGCGCTGTGAATCTTGTACTTGATGAGTACGTCGCTGTTGCGACTAAAGTACTGGTTTGTATAAGCCTTAAGTGGGTATTTGTATAAAGGTTGGTCGTGTTAATTTGCTGTTGTGGTTAATGGTTAGAAGGGAATCTGCAGCATTATTCAAGGGTGACCCCTGTGGTGACTGGAAAAGCAGGCTTTCACATTCTTTCCACCTATCGCCCTTATTGTCCCGGACATAAGGCCTTCGGTTCTTGGTTTGATGACCTCTTCCGCGCTGCGGGCGGACAGGGGTTGCGCCCCCCACCTGCCATATTGAAATTCTTATAAAGAGCTGTATTGCCAAGTTCTTCCAAGGTGTTTGCCTTGGGGGCGGCGTAGCAGCCGTGATCGATTGTTATGCCGTGTCGTGCACACGTTAGATGCTGCCGTCTTTTGACGTTGGCCATAAATAGAATCAGGCGGGGAATGATATGAAGTTCAAGTCATTGCAGGCACGTATTTGTGTCACGGCAGGCGTATGCCTGTTTGTTTCATCCATCAGCCTGATTGTCTACGGGCTTTTTAGCGCCCGGGCCAACGAGCAATATGTCTCGACCGAGGTCAGCGCACTGGTTGAAAAATCAACGATCCGGGAAATCCAGAACCTGGCCGAATCCCGGGCCAACGCCATCCAGGCCAAGTTGCAGAATGCGCTGGATGCAGCCCGCACCATGGCCAATGCCTTCGCCGCCAGCAAGGCCTCGCAAAGCCCCCTGATATTGGGCCGTGAACAGATCAACAGCGTACTGCTCAGCGTCCTCAAGGATAACCCTGACTTCAACGGCACCTATTCCTGCTGGGAACCGAATGCGTTGGACGGGCAGGATCCGGCGTTCCGCAATGCAGAGGATGGCAATAACCCGTTGACCGGGCGTTTCACGCCTTACTGGACGCGTAGCGCCGATGGCCACGTCGCGGTGCAACCATTGGTCGAGTATGACTCCCCGGACCGTCACCCCAACGGTGTGCCCAAGGGCGGCTGGTACAGCGGCCCGCGCGACACCCTGAAGGAAAGTGTGCTGGACCCCATTCCTTATGTGGTCCAGGGGAAAAACGTCTGGCTGACCACCTTGTCGGTGCCCATCGTCTCCAACGGCAAGTTCTACGGAGTGGTCGGGGCTGACTTCGATATCGCGTTTATCCAGAAACTCAGCGAGCAGATGTCTGCCGATCTCTACGGCGGCAAAGGCACGGTTTCGATCTTGAGTAACCAGGGCTTGGTGGTCGCGGACAGTCAGCGGACCGACCTGATTGGCCAGCCGATCAAGGCCTTGTTGCCTGACTCCTGGGAAAAAGTGCTCCGCGATATCCAGGCTGGTCGGGGTGATGGCCTGCTCAATGCGCAAACACAGAACATCGAAGTGCTGATGCCCATTGCGCTTGGTCGCACGGGCAAGCCCTGGGCGGTGTTGATTCGCCTGCCCAAGGCTGTGGTCATGAGCCAGGCCATCGCCCTGGAGCAGGAGCTGCAGGCGCGCAGCCTCAGCAACAGCATCTGGCAGGTGTCGGTAGGGTTGGTCATTTCGTTGTTGGCCCTGGCTGCCCTGTGGTATGCCGCGGCAAAAATCGTTGGGCCGATTCGCGAAGCCGCCGCCTTGGCAGCGACCATCAGCCTGGGGGATTTCTCTCGTCGCCTGGTGCAGAAATCCGAGGATGAAGTCGGGCAGTTGTCTGCGGCCCTCAACGACATGTCTGAAAGCCTGCAACGGCAGGTGCGGGTGGCCGAGCGCATTTCCGAAGGTGATCTGGACCTGGAGGTCCGCTTGTCTTCGCCCCATGACACCCTTGGCAAGTCGTTGGAGAAAATGGTCAGCAACCTGAACCAGCTGATTTCCGAGGTTCAAATCAGCGCCACCCAGATCACCGGCAGCTCGGCGCAGGTTACCGACTTGAGTCAGTCACTCTCCGACGGGGCTTCCAATTCCGCCTCGTCCATCACCGAAATCAGCGCGGTGATGACGCAGATGGCCGCCCAGACCCGGGACAATGCCGCCAACGCCAAGAAGGCCGATGAGCAATCCCAGGCCTCGCGGGCCGATGCCGGGGAAAGCGACAAATTGATGAGCGAACTGATTGCCGCCATGGCCGAAATCGACAACTCGGGCAAGGACATCACGGCGATCATCACCACCATCGACAACATCGCCGCACAAACCAACCTGCTGGCCTTGAACGCGGCGATCGAAGCGGCCCGGGCCGGTGAGCTTGGGCGCGGTTTTGCCGTGGTGGCCGACGAAGTACGTAGCCTGGCCGCCCGCAGTGCCGAGGCCGCCCAGCAGACTGCCGCGTTGATCGCTGATTCCTCGAGCAAGACCCAGCGCGGCATGATCATCGCCGGCCGGACCGCCGAATCGCTGAAGAACATCGTCAGTGGAACCGGTGCGGTGTCGAGCCTGGTTTCGCTGATCTACCAGGCCTCCAGCGAGCAGGCTTCAGGTTTGCAGCAGGCCAGCATCGGGCTTGAGCAGATCGACGAAGTGACGCAGAAAAACCAGTCGAACTCGCAAGAGTGCGCCGTGGCGGCCAAGGACCTTTCGGAGCGAGCTTCCCTGATGCAGCGGGTGTTGGGACGCTTCAAAGTCAAAAGAGGCTAATGGGCATCCGTGGTGAGGGAGCAAGTTCCCTCGCCACGGCGATCACAAACCTCGAATGAACAGCATTACGACATAGCAGGCTTTTTGTTATCCTCGCCGCCTTCTTTCATGGATGAATACCGGGACAAGCTATGGCTAACGACACCCCGTCACGCATCGGGACGATACTGCTAGGCCTGCTTTTTGCGCTGATTGGCATTGGCTTGCTGGGCATTGCCGTCAATCTCACCCTCGACCGTCGCGACTTCCTCGCCCGGGCACAGACCGCCGATGGCATCGTCAGCCACTTGAATGCCGGTGGTTCGCATCCTGAGATCGCCTTCACCACCGTCAGCGGTGAAAAAATCTCCTACCCCCAGGGCGGTTTTATCTTCGGTTATCAGAAGGACCAGCCGGTGCGGGTGCATTACCTGCCCGAGCAGCCGACGGCCAGCGCCATCGTCGATGCCCCGGCGGCACTGTGGGGCACTTCCGGGGTCCTGGGTTTTATCGGCCTGGTGTTCACCCTGGTCGGCCTGCTGAAAGCCATCCGCCAACGCGGTCGCGATGCGGTTCATTCACATAAAGGACTTTGAACGTATGAGCTACAACATCCCACTCCCGGTTAATGAGAGCCGCTGGCAGTACCAGACCGCTAGCGGCGGTGGCCTGACCGTGGTCATGGTGGCGGGCAGTGGTGGCTCGATTACCCTGCGCTCGCCCCAGGGCGAAGACGTCAGCTACCGCTATGGCGGGGTCGGCGTGGGTGTCGGATTTGGCGCCAGGCTGCCGCGCTTCGGCAAGATCAATATCCAGATCAAGGGCAAGGGCGTCAGTGCGGCCGGTGCGGCAGAGGCGTTTCCCAGCACCGGCAAGGTGTTTGTCAGCGACGCCCTGGTCGATCGCGACCTGACCAGTGACGACATCACCGGCCCTTGCATGTATACCGAAGTGGGCGTGGGCCTGGGGATCGGCGGTTCGGCCACGGCGCTGCTGTTCGGGCTCGATCCCAAGTTGCTGGCGTTGTCGGTGGTCCTGAGCTCCAACCCGGCCACCTCGCTCATCGCTTCGACCACGGTCAACCGGCAACTGGCACGCTCGGCCAAGGGCGCGGTGGTCATGGCCGGGGTGAACGCTGGCCTGCAGGCTGGTGGTGGCGCGGCGATCTACATGGGTTATCTGTTCTAGTCAGATTGTGCGAGCGGACAACAATCCCGGCATCTAAAACCTGTGGGAATGAGTTCGCTCCCACAGGGCGTTGCGCCCATAAAAATTGGCATGTGCCGAAAACATAATGAAAATATTAGTCATCGCTTCGCTCGGGTTTTTATCGCTCATTCAAACATCACTATCCGTTGCGGATAGTGCCAATGGGAAAAATCTCTATTTACAGAGATGTGCCATGTGTCACGGAGCAGATATCAAGGGGACGGGGCCGTTGGCTCATAAAAGCAATCCTCCTACGCCTGACCTTACAACTGCCGCTTTCAAGAAACGACTGAGTGATTATCCGGGTGTCATTGTGTCGTCGATCATACTGCGACCCAATGGGGATTTGATTCCGAGGACCTTGCGAGAGAATGGTGTGAAGCTATCGCCGTATTCTTGGAGTGTTAAGGATTTTCGCGATTTGAATCAGTATATGGGGGGGGTGATTTCAAAGAGCCGATGATTTTTGGGTTTTTTCTGCAGGCTGTTGTAGGTCTCGTGAATTCCATAGAAACTTGAGGGCCCCGTGTATATCCGTTATTTAGGTAACGGCTGCTTATGGTTCCGCTCTTACAGCGGGTCACTTTTGGAAGAGCGCCAAAAGTAACCAAAAGCGCTTTGCCCCACCACTCGGTGCCTCGCCTAGGCTCGGCATGCCCTCACTCCGGCATTGCTCCGTGGGCCCGCCGCGAAGGGCCATCCATGGCCCAGCGCGGCTATCCCGGCATCCATGCCGGGATGCCCACTGCGCAATGCCTGCGTTCGGCCAGCGTGGTTTAACGGGGCGCCCGAGATCAAAAGCCAAAGCAAAGCAAAAGCACGGCACATCCAGCATTTATGTAGCTGCACCATCGCTATCGCGAGCAAGCTCGCTCCCACATTCAATCTCCAGTGAACAAAAAATTTATGTCCAACACAAAACCACTGTGGGAGATTCTATGGTACGGGGCTACCCCTTAAATGCCTTTCGGTAAGTATTCGCTCTGGTTCTTCAGCAGGGCGAATACCACTCGGGCAAGCTTGCGGGCCAGTGCCACTAATGCTTCGGTTG